>JANPCQ010000101.1:0-1851 GCA_031431055.1 Nitrosarchaeum sp. | reverse complement strand
AATAAACCGCAACCCTGATGGCGTTGAGGTGTTGTTTTCATCAGGTAATTTTGTAGACCAGGGATTTTTAGTACATAAAGTTGAACTTCGACTATATCTGGAAAAAACAGACGAGAAATTGGGACCCTATTCACTAATTACATCATTTGTTGAAACTGACAAGGGCTCAGTGGAAATGATTTATGATGAAGGATTTCGTGGGGAAGATTCACTTAGTCGTACGGTACAATTTCTTATATCTAATTTGGGCATATCTGGATTAATTTTACGATCCATCATTACACTTCAAGCACAGATTGAAAAACAAAAAGCCTGACTTTATGAAATCATGCTAATGCATATGTGATGTTTACTTGTTACTACTCAGGATGATTTGTGAGTATCTGTTTTATTAAACAATTCAAAAAGTAAACTTTTCAATCATATTTTATTATGATCCCGGATTAAATTGATCTTATTTTTAAGAATATCATGAAAGGCGATGTTTTACTACAAAATATCAAGGTAAGTGAACTTGTTCCAGCATCTGCAGGAAAAAAAGCTAAAGAAACCAAACTGAAGATTCGTGAAGCAATTCTTACTAAACTCGGAAAGAACGTAGATAATGTAAGGAAAAGATGTGCAGGAAAGCCTCTGTCAATTAGTATTACTTTTTTCTTACACAAGGCAGCACATACCAAAAAAGATCTATCTAGTCTTTCAGATAACCTCATCAAAATTCTTGGAGAAGAAATGTCATCAAAAAAAGATGCTCTCAAAGGTTTGGAAATTGTGACTAATACTAATCTGATTCACAGAATAATATTAGAAAAAAATCTAGTTAAAAAAGATGAAAAGGAAGAGTTTTCTTTTTCTATATATGAATGGGATTAACAATTAGACGTCTCCATTTGATATGTGTGCTTTTTTACAGTCAAAAACTTCAAAATCAGGTAATATTCTAAGCCCTTTTACATTACAATATAGGGAAAACTAGCCAAAGATTTAATTCAATTATTATTTGGTTTGAGATTGTGCGTATATTACAATTACATTGTGACAGCATAGAATACACTCCTACAAAAAAAGAGATCAAAAGTGCTGAGGAGATTACCCCTGAAACAAAAAGACTAGAGGAAGTCGTTGTTGCATTTATAGCAATTGAACAAGGAGATGATTCTTCTGTTGCGCAAAATGCAATATCTCAAATAAAAAACTCGATGGAAAAAATTGGTTGTAAAAAATTACTGTTATATCCATATGCTCATCTTAGCTCAAATTTGGCAACCCCCTTCATTGCATTATCCTTACTTAAAGAAATGGAATCTTCTGCATCCGAGTTGGAAGTCTCGCATTCTCCATTTGGTTGGACAAAGTCATACAAAGTTCAAGTAAAAGGGCATCCCCTTGCTGAAAGCTCCAAAGTTGTAACAAAAGAAAGTACTGGAGAAAAAAGTTCAAGTGAAGAAAAGGAAATGACTTCTGATGCACTAAAAGGTGAATCAAAAATTACATCTTATTGGAAAATACTTTCACCAGATGGAACATTGAGTAATATTGGTGATTTTAATTTTTCAAAATATCCAAAACTTGAAGTGCTTGCAAAATACGAGTCTGCAAAAAAGAGAGCTGTAGATGAACCTCCGCCACATGTTGCATTGATGAAAAAAATGGCAATTGCAGACTATGAACCAGCTTCTGATTCTGGAAACATGCGCTTTTTTCCAAATGGTCGTTTGATTAAATCATTAATCGAACAATATGTCACTGACCGAGTCAAAGAGTATGGCGGATATGAAGTTGAGACTCCAATTATGTATGACTCTAATCACCCAAGTATGGTTAGTTACTTCAATAGATTTCCGGCAAGAC
>JANPCQ010000100.1:0-1700 GCA_031431055.1 Nitrosarchaeum sp. | reverse complement strand
CAGGTTGTTATTCCTATGGAATGATAAAAGTAGCGGGGAGTAGACTTTCAGGAGCTTAACTCCATTTGAACTACTGAACTGCGGGTTATGAGCCCGCCGGGATGACCTAGCCCTAACTAGTCTGGCTTCCCCACCCCGCTGACTCATAAATTAGTATGAGCCTATATACGCTTTATCAAATTCTTGAAAGTAATTAATATGATTTGAAATGATTCATTTTTTGTGGACAAAAAACTAAGAATTGCTGGAATTATTGCGGCACTAGCATTTTCAATATTTGTTTTGACATCTTCTTCTGATCCTTTACCAATTCCTGAACCACCTTCATCAAAACCTGAAAATAATTCTGTCGAAACTTTGGCAGAAAATTTAGATGAGCCAAGATCAATTGCAGTTTCAGATAACAGAATTTTTGTAACCGAAAAAGATGGGTTAATTAGAGTTATTCAAGATAATATTTTACTAGATGAACCATTAGCTACATTACGTCCTGCAAACGTATTTGATGGCGGATTATTGGGAATTACACTTCATCCTGATTTTTCTAACAATCATCTCATCTATGTTTTTTTAACCTATGAAGAAGATGGAAAACTTTGGAATAAAATACTACAAATCACTGAATCAGAAAATAAACTAAAAGACGCAAAAACCATTTTTGATAAAATACCTGGCTCTGTATTTACTAATGGTGGATTTTTAAAATTTGGTCCTGATAATAAATTGTACGTAGGAACTGGAACTGTTTCTGATTCTTCACATCTACCTCAAGATCTTGATTCATTATCTGGAAAAATTCTACGATTAAATGATGACGGTACTATCCCTGAAGACAACCCCTTCCAAAATTCTCCCGTATACTCATTAGGGCATAGAAATCCACAAGGAATGACTTGGGATGATATGGGTCAGATGTATCTGGCTGAACTTGGACCTGAAAAAAATGATGAGATTAACCTCATTAAACCAGGAAAAAATTATGGTTGGCCTGAGCAACAATGCGCAGGGAATGAAAAATTTGAAAACGCAATAATGTGTTATGATCCAAGTATTGAACCTGGTGGAATACTCTACTATTCTGGTGATAAAATAAACTTGGAGGCTAATTTTGTTATGGCTTCACTTAGAGCCACTAATCTGTATCAACTAGATTTTGCTGATGGTCTAAACTCTCAGAAAACCATTCTAAGTGGGGCTGGGCGTATGCGAGATGTAGTGCAAAGCCCAGATGGAGGTCTTTATGTAATTACTTCAAATACTGATGGAAAAGGTTTTCCAGACAGCATGGATGATAAACTATTGAGGATATTAAAATGAGTGATTCATCAATTTCAAAATTTTTTGAAAAAACTAGAAAAGAGCGATTAGATATTGTAGGCAGTTTTGCAAATTTATCTACTGAAGAATTAGAAATTTTACAAAATAATAATGGTGGTATATCTTTTGAAAAAGCTGATAAAATGGTAGAAAATGCAATTGGCACTTTCTCATTACCTTTAGGAATAGCAACTAGTTTTAAGATTAATCAAAAAGACTATCTTGTTCCAATGGTCATTGAAGAGCCATCAGTAATCGCTGCAGCATCAAAAGGCGCAAAAATTGCAAGAATCAGAGGAGGATTTGAAGCAACAGCTGATGAATCTTACAGTATTGGGCAAATTCAAGTATTAGATACTGATATCAATTCAGCAGTAAAAAAA
>JANPCQ010000099.1:0-12905 GCA_031431055.1 Nitrosarchaeum sp. | reverse complement strand
CCCCATTATCTCTGGGACCGATTGTGCTATTGAAAGAAGATAGATTGATGTTGAATTGATTGCTGTACCTATTGCTAGAAGGTATCCTTTATTGAATTTGTCAAGAAGAATCCCTACAAATATTGGAATAAACATATAGGGAATAAAATTTGCTAGTCCGATAAAACCAAGTTCAGAATATGTTGCCCCGATTATATTTTTTGCGAATACTGGTAATATTGGACCGTGTAGTCCGTAAGAGACACCTATGATTAAACCGGTGATGTTTACAAGTGCCAGTACTTTGTTCATTTGTATGCGGCAACCATTATTGCTCCACCCATAAGATCTTTCTCAAATTCTACTTTGGAAAATTTCTCCAGTAACAATTTTTCCAACTTTTTATTTTGCGGCCATCTTTTGTATGTGCCATACAGAGTACCAAATTTCAAACCCAGTTTTCCTGCTGCAATTAATGCAAGTATTGGAAGAATAAATCTGAGGTAAAACGATACTCCTAATCTGATTATTGCCTCATCAGGTTTTCCTAAATCAACAATCACAAATCGTCCATTATTTTTTAATACTCTGTGAATCTCTGAAATTGCAATTCTCAAATTAATGGCATCTCTAAGGGAATATCCACACAAAACCACATCGAACTCTTCATCCTTAAATGGAATGTGTTCAAAAACACCGTTTATCAAATCTGGTGTTTTTTCAAAATAAGTTCCCGTGTTTTTTAACATTGGCACAAGGGGATCATAAAGTGTAATTGAAATTTTTCCATCACATAACTTTAAGGCAGTTTTAGACATGTTTCCAAAACCGGATCCTGCATCGAGAATTTTATTTCCTGGGAATACTCTGCCTTTTATTCCTCTATTCCTGTGCTCTACATCCTTGCCAAGTGAAATGTATGAATTTACTTTGTCATAAACTGGTATGATTTCCCGAAGCACTTCTATGACTTCTCCCCAGTAACTTCCTAATCCCATACTTATCGTCTTTATAGACTAGTTTGAATAGTTTTCAAATCTAAATTTCAACTTAAGATGTTGTAAATTTAGATGCATTTTTAGCATAATTTTGTAAATCTGATTCTGACACTTTTTCAAATATTTTTTTCTCTGTAGTGACTTTGGCCATTTTAATGTGATTCAATCCTTCCTTTTGTTCTGCTTTTAAATTAATTGATGCAATGGCAAGTGATGCTGCATCACTCAAACTCATATTCGAATTGTAATGTTTTTCCAAAAATGCATTTACTTCATCAGAACCTGCACCTATTGCAATTGCTGCATATTGCACATAAGTTCCACTAGGATCTGTGACATAGATTGATTCTCCCTTTTGATCAACTCCTGCAATTATCAAAGCAACTCCATTAGGACGTACTCCTGAATACTGTGTAAATTGATGAGACTGATCTGCTAAATGCTTGGCAACAGTTGCAACCTCTACTGATTCATCATAAGTCATTCTATTTCCCTGTGAAAAAAATCTGGCATTATCTACTTGAACACGAGCATCTGGAATGTATCCTGCAGCTGCTACTCCAATATGATAATCTACTTGAAAAATTTTCTGTGTTACATTTGATGTTTGCAGTGCACGTGGTTTTTCCTCAACTGCCATGATGACTCCTTCCTTGCTGCGAATTCCTATGGCAAGTGTGCCTCTTTTTACTGTCTCAATAGCATATTCGACTTGGTAAATTCTTCCATCAGGCGAATACATTGTAGGGGTCATATCGTAACCGCGTGATGCCATCATAATATGACGAGTCCTTCCTCAGTCAATTTAAGGGTAATTGTCCTTCATTGTTTTGTAATAGATATGGACAAGATCTGGAAATAGTGTTTTAAGCAAATTCCTCCCATAATGTGCAAGGAAAATAAATGACTAGAGCCCAACTCCTCGAATTCAAGGAAATTTTGAGATCCAAATCAGAACAAAGAAAACCCGACAAACAGACCAGTAAATTGCTATTCTATTTGTTTACCAATACAAGAGGTGGTTTTACAAGATTGCGAATAATCATGTTATTGCTTGAACGATCATACAACACACATCAATTAGCGCAGGAACTTCAATTGGATTACAAGGCGATTCAACATCACATGAAAGTACTGGAGAAAAACAACATGATCCTCAAAACTGGTGAAAAGTACGGTGCAATGTTTTACATATCTGCATTTTTAGAAGTTAACATTGGTGCACTTGATATGGCAATTGATAAACTAGATCAAAAAATGAATCAAAAAAAGGTCTATCTTTAATCAATGTGTATTTGCGTGATGAGCGATCTGATTTTTTAAAATAAACTTAATATAATATGATATTTCAAATTCGATCATCTTGGTAAAGTTAGATCCTTTTGCAAATGCAACAAAACAAGTCAATGACGCATGTGATGTTCTTGGAATTAAGGACAAAGGTCTACGTGAATATCTAGCAACACCAAACAAAGTTTTGAGAGTAAAAATTCCAGTTAAAATGGATAATGGACAAATCAGAATGTTTACCGGTTTTAGAAGTCAACACAATAATGATAGAGGACCATACAAAGGTGGAATCCGATACTTTAACCCTGAAGGTGGAGTTGAATACATGGAACGCGAAGTCATGGCGCTATCTTCTTGGATGACATGGAAGTGTGCAGTTGTTGATATTCCATTGGGAGGCGGTAAGGGAGGAATCTATGTCAATGCAAAGACTGAAAAACTAAGTGACGCTGAAATGGAAAGACTCACCAGAGGGTTTGCATATAAAATATTTGAAATTATTGGACCTGGCAAAGATATCCCAGCACCAGATGTTTACACAACTGGTAGAGAAATGACCCAAATTATGGATACATTTAGCAAACTAAATGGAAATGTTTACTCACCTGGTGTAATTACTGGAAAACCAATTTCAATGGGCGGCTCTTTGGCAAGAGATGTTGCTACTGGATTAGGTGTATCATATTGTGTAAGAGAAGCTGCAAAAGCTTTGAAACTAAATCTAAAAGGCGCCAAAGTTGTTTTGCAGGGATTTGGAAATGCATCTACATTCACTGGTGAATATTTAGAAAAATTGGGTGCCAAAGTTATTGCTGTAAGTGACTCTAAAGGTTCTATATCAATTCCAAACGGGGCCAAAGTTAGTAAGTTAATTGAATTTAAACAAAAGACAAAATCCGTAGTTGGTTTCCCTGGAAGTAAGAAAATATCCACCGAGGAATTACTAACAACAAAATGTGATATTTTGGTTCCAGGAGCGTTGGAGAATCAAATCAATGCAAAGATTGCAAAGAATCTCAAATGTAAAATAATTGCTGAAGCTGCAAACGGTCCAACATTACCTGAGGCAGATCCTATAATTTATCAAAAGAAAATCCTAGTAATTCCCGATATTTTGGCAAACTCTGGTGGTGTATGCATCTCATATTTGGAATGGGTACAAAACAACATGGGTTACTATTGGACTTTTGATGAAGTTGCAAAAAAGATGGAAGGTAACATTACAAAAGGTTTCAAAGACGCATATGCACTAGCCAATAAACACAAAATTGACATGAGACGAGCTACTATGGCTTTGGCAGTCGGTAGAGTTGTAGAGGCCTTTAACCAAAAAGGTATCTGGCCTTAGACTAGATACGATTCATAACAAACTAGCTGTTCAACAAATCTTATTTTTCCTCTGGTTATCACTGTGAGTTTTCTTTTAAAAGAAAGATCGATTTTTGTTCTACGCTGTAAAAGTTGAATTGTTTTTTCTGTTAGGTATCTTCCCTTTCTATCTCTGTCAAAAAGAATGATTAGTTTCTCATATTTTGCAACAGAATCTGCAAAATTTACAATTCCACCACATTTGTGAAATTCAATTATTTGACCTGAAAATCCTAGTTTTTTTAATGCGTATGCATCTCTTTTTCCTTCTACAACAACAATGCTGTCTTTCATTAAATTTAGTTGAAATACAAAATTTCTCATCTCTTGAATTTCTTGCTCTGTTACAAGCACAATGTGATGCTTGCTTTAACATATTAATCGCTTTTGCTAAAAATCGTTCGTGTCTAAAGTTTTAGTTGTACAAAACACGAGAACAGAAGGATCTGGCTACTTGGGTGAACTTTTAGCTAACGATGGATTTACCATTCATTCAGTTAATGCAAAACATGAGAAACTTCCAGAAAAAAAATATTCACTTTTAGTAATTTTAGGTGCTCCTGAAAGTGCTAATGACGACTTGCCTTATTTGCAGGCAGAACAAAAATTGATTAAAAAAACCGTAGATGACAATATCCCTGTACTTGGAATTTGTTTAGGTTCACAATTGATTGCAAAAACTTTTGGAGGAAAGGTATACCATGGTCCAAAAAAAGAAATTGGATTTTATCATGATTTGAAAATTGACACCAATTCCAAATTATTTTCTGGATTTACAAACCCTTTTACTGTATTTCATTGGCACAGTGACACGTTTGATTTGCCTGAAGGGGTAGTAAGATTGGCACACTTTAAAAATTATCAAAATCAGGCATTTCAAATTAATAGTGCAGTTGGGTTGCAATTTCACCTAGAAGTAAATGCTGAAATGGTTAATCTTTGGCTTGATAAAACTCAGGAAAAACTAGAACAAATATCCTACATCGATCCCCAAAAAAATCGTTCAGATATTGATGAAAATATTTCAATTGTCAAAAACAATATGAATAATTTTTACAATAATTTCAAATTATTATTTCATCTTTGACCAAAGTTTAATATACAGAGTTTCTATTTCATCGATCGAACTATGAACTCTGTGAAAAAAGTTTTTGAAGACACAATGCAAACAGGTCATAAAGTTATCACAGAAGAATTATCAAAATCAATCCTCAAAACTTATGGTATTAAAGTTCCACCTTTTGCACTCGTTACTTCTGCTGAAGAGGCAGTCAAACAAGCAAAAAAGATTGGATTCCCACTCGTAATGAAAGTTGTATCGCCCCAAATTTTACACAAAACTGATGTTGGCGGTGTTAAAGTTGGACTAGATAACGTCAATGATGTCAAAAAGACATTCAAAGACATGTATGGCAGACTTTCTAAAAAGAAAGGAGTTGAAGTAAAAGGAATTCTTCTTGAAAAGATGGTTCCAAAAGGTGTTGAACTAATTGTTGGTATTCAAAACGATCCACAGTTTGGTCCAGTAATTATGGTTGGACTAGGTGGAATTATGACTGAAGTTATGAAAGATGTTGCATTCAGAATGCTACCTATTACAACTTCAGATGCAAAATCTATGCTTAATGAACTAAAAGGTTCAGCACTTCTCAAAGGATTCAGAGGAAGTGAACCAATTGATACAAACATGGTTGCAAAGATGCTTGTACAAATTGGAAAACTAGGCGTGGAAAATGCAGATTACATCAACAGCGTTGACTTTAACCCAGTAGTTGTTTATCCAAAATCACACTTTGTAGTAGATGCAAAAATTATTCTAGATAAAGAAATCAAAAAGAATTCTATCTCAAAAGCTAAACCAAACATTGAATCAATGGAGTCCTTCTTTACTCCAGAATCTGTTGCACTAGTAGGGGCATCTGCAACCCCTGGAAAGATTGGTAATTCCGTATTAGTTGCACTTGGAAAACAAGATTACAAAGGTAAAGTATATCCAATTAATCCTAAACAAGAGTCAATTCTTGGAATCAAATGTTATCCATCATTAGATGCAATTAACGAAAAGGTTGACTTGGTTGTTGTTTGTATTGATCTTGCAGAATGTGGACCAATTATGAAGACTTGTGCAAATAAAGGAATTCATAATGTTGTAATCGTTTCAGGTGGAGGAAAAGAGCTTGGTGGTGACAGAGCTGCAATGGAATCTAAAGTAAAAGAATTATCTATAAAACACAAAATTCGTGTAATTGGTCCAAACTGTATTGGAATGTTTAATGCTGCAAATCGTCTTGATTGTGCATTCCAAGGACAAGAAAGAATGGTACGTTCAAAATTAGGAAATGTTGCATTTTTCTCACAAAGTGGAACCATGGGAATTAGTATGTTGGAAAGTGCAGATGTGTTTGGCTTATCCAAGATGATTAGTTTTGGTAATCGTTCTGATGTAGATGAAGCAGATATGATATGGTACGCTGCAAATGATCCTCAAACTACAGTAATTGGATTATACGTTGAAGGATTTGGTGATGGTAGAAAATTCATCAATACTGCTAAACGTGTAATGAAAGAGAAAAATAAACCAATCATAATTTGGAAGAGTGGAAGAACAGAACTTGGTGCAAAACAAGCTGCATCACATACAGGTTCTCTTGGTGGTTCAAACGCAATCATCATGGGAGCATTCAAACAAGCAGGAATTATTTCAGTTGATAGTTATCAAGAACTAGTTGGAGTCTTAAAGGCACTAGCATGGCAACCTCCTGCAAAGGGAAATCGTGTTGCTATGACAAGTAATGGCGCTGGTCCAATGATTGGTGGAATTGATCAATTAGAAAGATTAGGTCTTACTATTGGAAAGTTGTCGCCAGAACCTCTCAAAAAAATGAAGGAACGTTTCCCACCAACTGTTCCAATTCATAATGGTAATCCAGCAGATGTAGGTGGCGGTGCAAATGCAGATGATTATCGATTTGTCATCCAGCAATTTCTTGACGAAAAGAATATCGACATTGCTATGCCCTGGTTTGTTTTCCAAGATGATCCACTTGAAGAAACAATAGTTGAATACCTAGCTGAATTATCAAATAAAAAACAGAAACCAATTCTTGCTGGAGGTAATGGAGGTCCATATACTGAAAAAATGACAAAATTGATTGAGGCAAATAATATTCCAGTTTACAGTGACCTTCGAACTTGGGTTGCAGCTGCATCTGCATTATCTCAATGGGGAAAATTCTCACAAAAATAGATAACCTTTAAGTTCTGTACACCTTGGAAAATATCATGTCTCTAGTTACCACATCTACTTCTGATGGCATATGTACTGTCAAAATAAACCGACCTGATAAACTCAATGCCATGAATATTGATGTTGCAAAAGAACTCATCAAAACTTTTGAAGCCCTAGACAAAGATGACAGTGTTAAAGTAATTATCTTAACTGGTGAAGGAGAAAAGGCATTTTCTGCTGGTGCAGATATTGAATACATGTCAAAAATTTCTCCAGATGAATCAGTTGCATATGCAAAGACAGGGCAACTTGTAACTTCTACAGTTGAGCTTGTAAGACAACCAACAATTGCGGCCGTTAACGGGTTTGCACTTGGTGGAGGTTGCGAGCTTGCAATGTCTTGTGATATTAGAATTGCAGCGGACACTGCAAGACTTGGTCAACCCGAAGTCACAATTGGAATTCCTCCTGGTTGGGGTGGAACACAAAGATTGATGAGAATTGTGGGAATAGCAAAGGCAAAAGAACTTGTCTATACTGGTAAAATTATCAAAGCAGATGAAGCAAAGGAAATTGGTCTAGTTAATCATGTAGTTCCACTTGCATCACTACAAGAAGAAGCTTTGAAAATGGCACAGCAAATTGCTGCAAACTCTACAATGGGTGTTCAAATGTCCAAAGTTGCAATTAACAAAGGAAGAAATGCAGATCTTGATACTGGACTCTCAATTGAGCTTCTTGCTTGGAGAAATTGTTTTACTCATTCTGATAGAGAAGAGCGAATGACAGCTTTTGTAAATAAATCAAAAAAATAAGCTATCCCTAATTTCTTATTTTCTTGAATTACTAGTGGGTTTGGTATGAAAAGCTTATTATAATTTAAATCATAACTTGTATTACTATGGCGTCTGAACAAATACAGAAAATGATCACTGTTACACCAAAAGCAGCTGAAAAAATCAAAGAATTCATGAAAGAAGAAGCCGACAGTCCTCAATACCTTAGAGTTTATGTTCAAGGTGGCGGTTGTTCTGGTCTATCTTATGGAATGGGCTTTGAAAAAGCACCAGAAGAAGATGACTTGGTCATGGAAGAAACTGGTATCAAGCTACTTGTAGACAGCTACAGTGTTGATCATCTAAAAGGTGCAAACGTAGACTATCTTGAAAGCCTAATGGGATCTGGATTTAAAATTAATAATCCAAACGTTACAAAATCCTGTTCGTGTGGTAGTTCATTTAGCACTGAATAAACAACATTATTTTTCATTTTTAGATTATCTAGTGTAAACTATAATTTAGCACAATTTTTGTATGTTCTCATAACTTTATTGAAAATTCTTGCGATACCCTCATATATCGAGAATCAAAATCCAAATTATGATAATTAAGGAGATGAAGAAAGTATGTCTAATAAATCAGGAATTGTCAAATATCATGTTAAACTTTCCTTTGAAGTTGACGGACTTGTTGAACGAGCAGATATAATCGGGGCTATCTTCGGTCAAACCGAAGGACTGTTAGGCCCAGAGATGAATCTGAACGAATTGCAACGAGTTTCTAAAGTTGGTCGTATAGAAGTAAATACAAAATCTACTTCAAACACAACAAATGGTGATGCTCTTATTCCGATGAGTACTGATATTGATACTTGTGCATTAATTGCAGCTGGAATTGAGAGTATTGATAAAGTTGGTCCATTTGATTGTGTTTTCAAATTAGAAGCAATTGATGATGTAAGGGCTGCAAAAAAAGATGACATTGTAAGGCGTGCTAAAGAAATCAAACAACGCTGGGCTACTAAAACAGTTAGTGAAGGAGAAAGTATGTTAAAAGATGTTCATGAAGGTGATTCTAAAAGACTATCCACATATGGCCCATCTAAACTCACATGTAGTTCTGGTGTATTTGATGCCACTTGGATAATCCTAGTTGAGGGTAGAGCAGATGTCATTAATCTTCTCAGAGCTGGTTATGATAATGCAATTGCAATTGAAGGTGCAAAAATTGATGAATCCATCAAAGAATTATGTGCTTCAAAAAATACAGTAGTTGCATTTATTGATGGTGACCGAGCTGGAGGATTCATTCTAAAAGAACTCAAATCTGTTGTAAATATTGATTATGAATTAAGAGCAGATACAGGAGTAGAAGTTGAAGAGTTAACTCCCCAAAGACTAGATGAAATTTTAAGACCAATAGCTGACGAAATTAAAAGTGGAAAACCTGCAGCATCTCTTAAAAGTTCAGACGATAAGCCTCTTGCAGAAATAGCATCTAGAATTTTTCCAAATCTCAATGAAACACTTGAAGCTGTAGCATTAGATGAAAATGAAAAAGAAATTTTCAAAGTTCCAATTAGTGAAGTAGTTAGCAAGCTCTCAACTCAATCTGGAATCAAATATCTTTTATTGGATGGTATTATCACTCAGAGACTTTTAGAAGGTGCCAAAAATGCTGGAATTGAATGCGTTGTTGGACATAGAGTTGCAAAGTTAACAAACTCTGATGGGCTAAATCTAAAAACATTCGGTGACCTCGGCGTAGCCTAGGGTTCATTGATGACTGAACTAAAAATTCAGCACATCTTAACTCTCACTCATCTTCTTTCTAAAGGTGCAAAACATAATTTTGTTACAGTTACTACTGATTCTTTAGGTAAGAGCATCAAAAAATCCCAGCAAGCTGCATCAAAGCATCTACTTGAATTAGAAAACAATCAATTCATTGAGAGAATAATTAGTGGAAGAAATACTTCTGTAAAAATTACTCCAAAGGGTTTTTCTGAAATGATAAAACTATCTACTACACTTCAACAAAGTCTTGATTCGTCTCCCTCTCATATTGAACTAAAAGGAACTCTAATCTCAGGTATGGGTGAAGGTGCTTATTACATGTCTCTAAAAGGGTATACAAAACAATTCAAATCCAAAATTGGATACATCCCATTTCCTGGAACCCTTAATGTAAGACTGGATAAAAAAATACATCAAGAAGCAATAAAACAATTTGAAAATCTAGATGGGATTACAATTGAGAGTTTTTCAGATGGAAAAAGAACATACGGATGGGTAAAGTGCTTTAATGCAAAAATCAACCAATCAATTAATTGTGAATTGATAATTCTTGAGAGGACTCACCATGATAATTCTATAATAGAATTAATCTCTAAAGTATGTATTAGAAAATCAGGAAAACTAAAAAATGGGTCTCAAGTTACAATAACAATTCCAATCCAATCTTAATTCTCTTCTTATATTATGTACAATTCTAAATACCATGAATGGACTTCCCGTATTCTTTTTCTATTTTAGAGCTAGAACTTTCTGGAATTGGTGATTGCAATCTTGCCACACTCGCATCAAGATTAATTTTTTTACATCCATCTATGATGAATTTTTCTTGATGCACTTGATCATATCCTAATGCAATTATTTGTGGTTTTACAAGATTAACTGTCTTGAAAATGTCATCTTCTTGTCCTATAAGACAAAGATCTACCATTACTAGCGAATTAACTAATTCCTGCCTCTGCTCTTTACCGTGTAATGGTAGTCTTTTTTTCATTTTCACTGCAGTATTGTCAGTGGCTACAACTACTATCAAAACATCTCCTAGTGCTTTTGCTGCATTAAGTGTATGAATATGCCCTGGATGAATTATATCAAAAACACCTCCTGCTAAAACGACTCGAAGTGAAGATCTGCCAAGTTCAGTTAATGTGATTCTATCTTCTTTTACCAACTTGTTTTTTACAAGTTCGTCGATTTTTGAATTGATGATATTTTCTGTAAATCCTTTTTTTGTTTTAAGATTGGTTATCAGTGATTTACCGTTTATTTCGGATAGATACATTTCAATTAAAATTGATTTTTCTATTACTTCCAATATTATTTTCTAAAACTACTCTCTCTTTAATTCATCGATACTATTACATTTTTGGCTCAAGACCCTTTGCTAATCTCAGTGCATCTACCAAGCCGTCTGCATAACCTATACTCAAAATTGCAACTTCATCCTGACCATCCTCTAGAAATTTTTCTGCATCTTGAATGTATAATTCAGCATTTTCAAGAATCACTTTGAATTCTTTTTGTTCTTTGTAGTACGATGTTATTTCTTCCAATGCCTCTCTTACCATTGGAACATATTTTTTCATCATTTGGATTGAAATTTTCTTTGTTTTTTCTGAATTATCTTGCGGTTCATCCAGACATCTTCCAAGTATTTTTAAAGCATCTGACTCTGTAAAATGAAGTCTTCCTGTGATGATTATTGTGTGTGGGGGTTTACCAAAATCTATTTTTTTTAGGCTTGAAATTTTTCCTGATATGATTGATTGATCTTTGAATCCAATCCTCGATGCAACTATTGCATGTGTTGATAGATCAATCACGTTCCTTTTTTGTCCTTTTTCAGTCTCTATTAATCCAATTAATGCATCTTTTGGATCCATGAAAAAATTCTTGTCTTGATTATACTCTAATAGTAATACTGTGTGGTTTCCTTCTATGATGTTTTTGTAAATTACATAGTATGGAGTTGTCAGCGATTTCATCTCACTCATTATGGTTGCAATTCTTCCAACTTTGTAAAAATGAAGACCACATTCCCCTATCATTGAAGTTATAGATGATGACGCATGTATTGAATAGGTCTTTATTTTTTCTTGTATGGCTCTGGTTCTTAATTCAATATGGGTAGTAGCAATGTAAGGATCTCCATAAGATAGTAAGACAACCTTCTTTGTTTTTGCATGTTTTAGAATTTCATTTCCATCTTCAACTAGCCATCTTTTGCCCTGCCTGAATTCTCCTTTGGTCATCTTTTTGATTTTTAACATATCTGATTTTCCAATTGGGCTGGTAAATTGCTCCAGGTACACAATATCTGCTTTTGATAGAATTTCCAGAGCTTCAACAGGAATTGATTTCGAACCTGAAATTCCTAATCCTACAAACCAAAGCATTACTGCATATTTTTATCGTGCAGTCTTTTTAAATGATGTATCATTCTCTTTAAAACTTCAATTCCTTTTAGATATTCATCAATTGATACTCTTTCATCTATTGTGTGAGCTTCATGTGGATCACCTGGACCATATGTGACTACAGGAATCTTCCATTGATTTCCTATTACATTCATGTCCCCAGTTCCAGTTTTTCTAATTAAAGTTGGTCTTGTATGTTCTACATCCATAACTCCTAAAGTGAATGCTCTGACTATGGCAGAATCATGTGGTGCTTCAAAAGGCTCTGTTTCATCTATAATTGAATAATATGCCTCAACTTTTCTTCTTTGAGCTATTTCATTTACTAGCACTGAAATTTTCTGTTCTACTATTTTACAATTTGTATCTACAGGAATTCTAATGTCAAAAGTTGAAACACATTCTTTTGGTGTAACATTATGGCTTGTTCCTCCGTTAATCTCAGTTAATGTTGCAGTTAACAGCATTCCTTTACTTTTTTTCTCTTGATCTGATTCTAAACCTTCTTTGAGTTCTTTTGAAAATATCATTGTTTCTTCAATAGCATTTTTTGAAAGCCAAGGTGCACTTGCATGAGCACTATCATCTACACTTACTTTGAGATTAATTGCCAATCTTCCTTTGTAGGCAATTGTTACTTGCTTTATTCCACTTGGTTCTCCAAATACTGCATAATCCACATCGATGTGATTCTTGACTAGGTTTTTTACTCCTGTAGCATTTCCCTCCTCATCTACCGTGCCAACAAAAATCACGGTGCCGTTATTGTTTTGAATTGAAGCTGCAGCAAACAACATTGCCATTAATGGAGCCTTTGCATCTGATGCACCACGACCATATAGTGAATCTCCTTCTTTTCTAACTTTGACTTTTCCAGGGACAACATCCATGTGTCCACAAAGTAATATTTTTGGTGAACCTGTACCTTTTTTTGCAATAATGTTACCTACCTCATCTATGTGGATATCTTCAAATCCTAAATCATCACATTTGTCTGCAAGAAATTCAGCCATTGTTTTTTCATTGAGTGAAGGTGTGTACAATCGAAGTGC
>JANPCQ010000098.1:0-1646 GCA_031431055.1 Nitrosarchaeum sp. | reverse complement strand
AGAGATGCTCCTTCAAATTCTGCTGTAGTAAGAAAACATTTAGGAAAAAATGACAAGATATTTCATGGTGATATTTTTGGATCCCCTTTTTTCATTCTAAAGGATGCAGAAAATCCACCTACAGCTAGTGTGAATGAAGTTGCTCATGCAACTGTTTGTTTCAGCAGAGCATGGAGAGAAGGTATGTATGGTGTTAGCGCATATTGGGTAGAACCAGAACAAGTCAAAAAATCAGCTCCAACCGGACAATTTCTTCCAAAAGGATCATTTAGCATAGAAGGACAACGAAATTTTGTCAAGATATCTACTCTCAAATTGGCTGTTGGAATAATGCCACAAGGAGACGACTATGTTGTAACATGTGGTCCTCCTGAACCAATTAAAAAAAATTCAATTTGTTATGCTATAATTGAGCCACATGGATCAGAAATGGTAGACAGTGCAAAAAAAATTAGACTAGAGTTTTTAAAACTGGAAGAAGAGATTACAAAGAAAATAAACATAGATGATTTTGTTCGTGCTCTTCCAGCAGGAGCAAGTCAGATTACAGAAGTGGGTGTAGGAGACGCCTCTTAAAACAGAAAATGAGCAAAATATTTTTTGTTTATGTAGTGGAAAATATTGTAAGGTAAATGAAAGATTACAACAATCTATCAGAAGATGACGGTAATATGCTTGTAAAAACTGCAAGGATAGTAGTTACGGAATATCTAAAAAATGGTACAAAGCTAAAACTAGAAAAAGAATTTAAAAATAATTTTTCTTTTAAATCAGGTGTATTTGTAACTTTGAATGGTACTCTAGGATTAAGAGGCTGTATTGGATATCCATTGCCAGATAAATTATTGTTTAATGCATTAGAAGATGCGGTAATTTCAGCTGCAACAAAAGATCCAAGATTTCCTCCTGTAAAACATGAAGAACTGGACTCAATTACATTTGAAGTAACTGTGCTTACACCACCCAAGAAAATTGTCGTGAATAAACCTGAGGAATATTTATCAAATATCAAAGTAGGAAGAGATGGATTGATTGTCAAACATGGATTTTATTCTGGCTTGCTTTTGCCCCAAGTTCCAATAGAATATGGATGGAATGCAGAAGAGTTTCTAGAATATACATGTGAAAAAGCTGGATTGCCAAAAAATTATTGGAAAAATCCAGATACAGAGATTCAAAAATTTGAAGGAATAGTTTTCAAAGAAGAAAAACCAAACGGTGTAGTTATTAGAGAAATGTTATAGGATTAGGAGACTCTGTATCTAGAGAAATTTTTTGTCCAGTTTGAAGGGATGAAAATTTCTCATCAGATACTATTACAAGTGGAATGTTAGCTAGAGCGCATCCAGTTGCAACAGTAAGATCTGCTTTTTGACAAATCATTGCAAGTGGTGCAGAATTATTAGATTTGATAGAGTAGATAGTATATGCACCTACGCTGCTTCCAACACCGTTTGGAAATACTAGAATGCTACCTTTGATGGATTTATCAAAGAGCTCATGATTTTTGTCACTAATTATTCCGGTTTTTTTATCAACCGTACCTAGAAAATTAATTGGATATTGTGATTTTAGAATTATTCCTTGTGTTTTTCCTTGAACTAGGATTTTCATCTTGTCTCATCTTCAATTATTTGAGAGAGTGA
>JANPCQ010000097.1:0-1758 GCA_031431055.1 Nitrosarchaeum sp. | reverse complement strand
CTATCAAACAGTTTCTTTGTTGATTGTAATAAAACAGATTCAATTTTTGAATCATCCCTTGAGAACTTTGTAATTCCATAAGATGCAATTCCTACTTTTGGCATTATTTTTCCTCAGAAAATGTATCTGTAAATAACCTAAAAGAGTCCATCACATTTCCAACTGGGTTGAATTGTATTGTTGGTAAATCTATTCCTGTTTCACGGAATTTTTGTAACTGTATGATACATTGATCAGGTGTGCCTGCAATTGTTAATGATTTTAGCATGTTATCTGAAATTAATTCATGATTTGATTCAAACCCAGATATTTTGAATTCATCAAAAATGTTTCTAGTTTCAGTTTCAAACCCATTTTTTGATAAAAATTCACGATATATTTTTCCAATCGAAATATAAAATGCAAGTGTTTGTTTAGCACGGGTTATGGCAATTTCTGCATCATGCGATACACAGCTAATAATTTGACAGGTGACATCTATCTTTCTTTTTGATTGCATTTTCTGTATAGTTTTTTTCATTTCATTTAGTGGACGTAAATAAAAAATCACACCATCTGAAACTTCCCATGTTAAATCTATCATTTTTTGATTAACTGCAGCTAAATAAATTGGAATTTTTTCTCTATGCGGTTTTATTAATAAAGTAAAGTTTTTTAAATTAAAAATTTTCCCTGAATAATTAATCTGCTTTCCAGATAATACCATTTTAATAATCTCTACATATTCTTTCATTCTTAAAACAGGATTTTCAAATTCGTATCCGTGAAAATCTTCTACTATGGGAGTACTACTTGTTCCAAGACCTAGTACTAATCTACCATTTGAGAGAGTATCTACTGTTGCAGCCCCCATTGCAATGGATGAAGGGCTTCTAGAATAGATATTGATTATAGATGAGCCTATTTTTGGTTTTGATGCTTTCTGCGATACCATGCTCAACATGGAAAAGGTTTCCATTCCCCATGTTTCTGGAATCCAAATTGTATCTACATTAGTGTAAGATAATATTTCTGAGCATTCTAAAACCTGATTTATTGTAAGAAGCGAGCCTAAACTATATGCTATTCGCATAGACTAACTGTATTTCTTGGATATTCTAGTGTTTCCGATTTGGACATTGTATTATGATTTCATCTGTCTTTTGAGTACTTTTATGAGCAAAATCAGGTTAACAAACATCAATAAAATAAATATTATTCTTCATACTCTATTGCCTCTAGGCTCTCCTTTTTTGATTTAGTAATTTCATTACAAAAAGAACACATACATGTCATAGTCAATTATACAATTACAGAATTTAGATTTAAGCTTGATAATTTACACTAGACTCTTTTTTGGTCTATTATGTGCTCTAATTTTAAAACCCAATAAAATCTTGGTCTACTCTTTTAGCATTATGTGAATTATCCTTGAGGTTGGAGATTATGAAAGCAATTCTTAATCTCAGTCAATGAGTGAACAAAATTACGCTGAAGATTATGCTCAAAAAAATACTTTTTGGGATAATGCTACAAAATATGCTGCATCTGCAAATAGAGACGAATCATTTGTAAGTGAAATAGCATACATGATGGTAACCCTTCATCGAACTGGTGCCTAAAGAAACTAATTGTTTATTTTATTATTTTACCAAGATCTAATGAGCATTCTTCTATATCTTTGAATGAGTCAATAGAATACCACATTACATTTTTGAATTTAACCGTGGTTAATTTTCCTTTTTTTGCATAATCTGGAAAGACTGTTTTTTCTATATC
>JANPCQ010000096.1:0-24555 GCA_031431055.1 Nitrosarchaeum sp. | reverse complement strand
AGACATATTCGCGGTCAACTCAGAGGAGAATTAGAATTTAAAGACATTGAAGGATATTTGATAAAGAAATCCACAGTTTCACAATTAGCAGTAGATAACATAGTTGAGATCACAGGCGGTCCATTCAAAGGAATGAAAGCCACAATCACCAGAATAGATGTAGACAAAGAAGAAGCAACTGTCGTTCTACTAGATGCATCTTATCAATTACCAGTAACTGTAGATGCCAACTATCTAAAACTGTCAAGTGAGTCTTAGGAAGGATTAAATTTTTCGTATTAAGCTGATAAATATGGTAGAAGCACAAAAAGTATCATCACTTGTAACCGGTGGAGCGGCTTCAGCAGGTCCACCACTAGGTCCAGCTTTAGGGCCATTAGGAGTCAACATTATGGAGATAATCAAGGCTATCAATGAAAAGACAAAAGACTTTGAAGGAATGAAAGTACCAGTAACAGTTTCTGTTTATCCTGATACAAAAAAATGGGAGATAGAGATCGGAATTCCTTCTGCAGCTGCACTATTGCTAAAAGAAGCAGGAATTCAAAAAGGAACAGGAACTGCAGGATCAGCATGGGTAGGTGATATAACCATAGATTCTATTATCAAAGTTGCAAATACAAAAATAGAGAAATCCTATGCATCTTCATTAAAATCTGTTGCGAAAACAATAATCGGAACATGTTCATCACTTGGAATTAAGATTGAAGGAAAGTCACCAAAAGAGATCACTGCCGAAATTAATGAAGGCAAGTGGGATACAAAACTAAAATAAATTACAAGATAGAATAAACTGGATCTTTATCGGTTTTTTGTAACTCTACAAAAGTTTCTGTGTTTATAATACCATCAATTTTTCCTAATTTCTCTATAACTATGGAATGTAGTGCCTCCAAATTTTTTGCATGTACATTGACAATAATATCAAACCTACCAGTTACTTCGGAAATAGATATGACTTCAGGGGTTTCCATCATCTTTTTATGAATATTATCTTTAAGTTTTGGATCCCTGTTAATTCCAACAGATGCCTTAACACCTATTCCTAAAAGAGAGTCATCTATTACTACGGTAAATTTTTTAATTAATTTTTTTTTCATTAATCGTTTTATTCTGCTATAAAGAACAGATGCATTGATTCCAAGTTTTTTTGACAGTGCAGGTACAGAAATAGAACCATCTTTGGTTAGCTCAAAAAGCAATTTCATATCAAGTTCATCAAATCTCTGCAATGTGCTCGAAAATTGGCTTGATGATTTAATAAATGTAAGTTCAGAGGAAATTTTACTTTGGAATTACAAATATAACCTTCAAAAAGTGTAAATTTTTAAAATAATACAAGAATCATAATTCGTAGCCTCTAAACGATTTTAAGTAGGCTTTCTCGGAAATCTTCATAATGATTACAGAGGCTAAGCTGGAAGAAATGATTAACCAGGCCAAGACAGGCACTAAACAAAGGAAATTCAAACAATCAATAGAAATGATAATTGTCTTCAAAGATATTGATGTAAAAAAAGGCTTTGCACTTAATGAAGTGGTCCAACTTCCAAAAACTAGTTCACCTGCCACAGTATGCATTATGGCTACTGGAGATATGGGTCAAAAAGCAAAGGAAGCAAAAGCAGATGCAGTTGTAGGATCAGAGGAATTAGATAGATTTGCAGCAAACAAAAGAGCATCTAGAAAATTTATTAACAAATATGATTTCTTTTTAGCAGATACTCAAATCATGCCAGTGGTAGGTAAAGTATTAGGTCAACTTTTAGGTCCAAGAGGAAAAATGCCAACCCCAGTTCCATTTAACGCTTCAATTGAATCATTTTTACAAAGATTTAGATCATCAATCAAAGTTAGATCAAGAGCATCATTAGCCATGTCATGCAAAATAGGAGACGAATCAATGGAAAATGCAGATTTGGCAATTAATGCACATGCAGTATTAAGTGCAGTGGAAAAAAAATTACCAAGTGGTGAAAAGAATCTCAAAAGAGTAATCATAAAAACTACAATGGGCAAACCAGTTAAACAAATAGAAGAGGTCAGAAAGAAGAATGCATGAAAATAGAACGACATATCCTAAAAGAAAAGCTCAGATGTACCAGCAATTACTTGAAATTCCAAAAAAATACAAAGTTATAGCTATCGTTAAAATAAACAAAGTTAGAGCATCACAAATTCTTCCACTAAGAAAAGCACTCAAAGGAGAAGTTGAGTTTGTATGTGTAAAAGACAAAGTTGCACAAAAAGCATTAGAAAAATTAAACATTGCAGGAATCAAAGGAATTTCAGAAGAACTCACAGGTCAGTGTCTTTTCCTGTTTACCAACATGTCACCTTTTAAGCTAAATGTGTTATTGTCAAAAAATAAAATTATGATGGCAGCAAGAGGTGGAGATATTGCAAGTGTAGACATTGTAGTACCAGCAAAAAACACAGGAATTGCACCGGGACCAATGCTTACAGAATTCAAAGAGGCAGGAATTCCAACAAAGATTGATCAGGGAACAATTTGGATTCAAAAAGATACCACTCCAGTAAAGAAAGGAGAAGCAATCAATGAAAAATTAGCAGCACTTCTTGGCAAATTAGATATCAAACCAGTAGAAGCAGGAATTTCACTTTATACTGCATTAGAAGAGGGCTTGAAATATGCAGCAGAAGAGATGATTGTAGATGTTGCAAAAATAAGAAACGCATTTACTCAATTTCATCAAGAAGCAATTTCACTATCTATTGAAGCAGCATATGTTACTGCCGAGAACATTAACCAAATTCTCAGCAAAGCATCTCAGTCTGCACGTTCTGTATCTATCAAATCAGGATTCATGACAGATGAAACCAAGGAACAAATATTACAGAAAGCCCATAGTCAAGCTAAATCGGTCTCAACTAAAGCAAAAGGTTACGCTGCATCTTAATCTGAACTTCCTTTAGCTCTGGGAAGATTCCAGTTGAATTTCATTGCAATTAATCTTAATGTGGTAGTTAGAATTATTCCAAAAATTGTTGCAGAATATAATTCTCCTCCAAAATATAATGTAAAGTAAAAAGCAGTAATTCCAATAAAACTTGCAGAAACATAAAACTCCTTGACAAAAACTATTGGAACTTGAGTAACAAAGACATCTCGTAGTATTCCACCACCTACTGCAGTAAGCATTCCTGCTAGCATTATTGCTAGAAAATTCAATCCGACTAAATGATAAGCAAACGTAGCCCCAATTATTGCAAAAACTCCCAATCCAATAGCATCAAATTTCAAAAACAAATTCCAATGTTTCTTGAGATGGGAATACAAGAAAAAAATCGAGACACCAGAAAGCACTGTAATTATCACATATACAGGATCAGAAAGAGAGTTTGGAAATTGCCCCATGATAACATCCCTAATTGTACCACCAGCAACACCAGTAATTGTTGCTAATAGTAAAATTCCAACAATATCGGATTTATGTTCAATGGCCTTAAATGCACCAGTTACTGCAAAAGCCATCGTGCCAAACAAATCCAGAAGGTAAATGAAAACTTGAGCGGGAATTGAAAAATCAACCAATTAAAATGAAAAATGAATAATTGTTAATTAACATTGATGTAAATAAAAACCAAAATTAAATTGAAAAAAGAAAAGTTGTCTAGCCAAATAGAGAAGATAGACCTTCCATTGCGGCTTCTTCGCTTTTACTTGTATCTACTGGTGCTTCTTTCTTTGCTTCACTTGCTGCGGCTACCGGAGCGGCTGCTGCTACTGCTACAGGTGCGGCTTTGATTGCTTCTTCGATATTAACATCAGCCAAAGCTGCAACTAGTGCTTTTACTTGAGCATCATTGACTGCGGCGCCAGATGCTTTAACAACTGAACTGATGTTGGCTTCATTAACTTCTTTTTGTAGCTTGTGAAGAAGTAAAGCAGCATAAACGTATTCCATTGTATCGAGATTTTCTTAGGGCATAATATAAAACTATGGTGAAATTAGGTTCTGCCAAAAACAGAAATTCTAGTTTAGTATTTTCAGACTTCTACAAACAGAATAGAGTGTTCGTTTTAGATGCTTATCCACAAGTGTCTCCATTCTATGTCTTAAAACACGTTTTGCCTCATCTCTTTCAGAACCTGGCGGTAATGACAACACATTGTTAATTAATTCTGGAAGAGATTCACGAATCCAACCATCCAACATTGCATAAACTTTTGGCGGAATTAAATCACATTTGTCCTTATCCAAATCTATGACTTCAGCATAATTTTCATGTTCAACCCTGTAAACTAGAGCTAATACAACATTATCAGGTGTAGGATGTTCAAGAATTTCAGTAGATCTAACACCTGTTTTACCTTGAGAAATTTTGTTTTTGAGACCAAC
Organism: Nitrosarchaeum sp.; assembly: GCA_031431055.1. Lineage (GTDB taxonomy): Archaea > Thermoproteota > Nitrososphaeria > Nitrososphaerales > Nitrosopumilaceae > Nitrosarchaeum. The sequence continues at coordinate 20,191 of JANPCQ010000096.1, read as the reverse complement.
AGGAGTTACAATTACACCGTTAATACCAACTTTTTTTCCATCAACTCCAGTTACTACACCAAAGATAAAATCATAAAATTCTCCATTTTTTTTAGTAGAGAAAACATGAGCCCCTTCCCTTAATGCAGGCTTTCTTCCAAACATGATTAGAATGCATTATGGAGTGTATTTATTGGTATCAAACCAGACATAGTTATCTCTAGTTAATTCATTACAAAACTAAAACAAGTTAGCAAAATGTTTTTGAAATCAGAATTAATTGCCAGTGTTTTATTTTGAAAGTATCTGATTGTGTCTATTTGTAGACATTGATGTGTAAAGGACATTTAGTGTTTTAGCTTGCCAGTAATTTTTTTTGACTTGTAGTCTAAAACATATTTTTTAGATCAATAACACATGCTCATAAAAATAATTGCAATAGCCTCTATTTTGGCTCTAGGAGTGTTTATGTTCTCATCAGAAATTAACGGTCTATTTCCCAACATCGCTAGTAATGTAATTGAGCCTATGAAAGAGGATGCAAATAACTTGGGAATTAAAACAACAAAAACAGTTGAAAACAGTCTTGACTCCTCAGTCAAAGTAATGGATGAAACCAGCGATAAAATCAGCAGCCAAATAAACAGTGCAAAAGAGTCTTCAAAGGATCTATTATCTGAAAAAATAGCTCAAATAAATCCCGTGAAGAGTATCGACGATATATTCAAAAAACCTACTGATGAACTTGCAACTCAATCAACTACAACTCAACCAACAAACCCCCCAAATACTGATTCAAATACTGATTCAAATATTGAATCCAACTATCCACACGTTGTTTATGAAAAACTTGATTTGTCTATGATTCAACAATCTAATGGAGATGTCTTGCTTCAGTATTCAGACGCTACTGGGAATACAAAAAGCACTAATGTAGTAATTAGAACTAGTGACAAAGAAATATTTTCTGGAACTTTTTTTACTTCAAATTTTAAAACTGTGATAAATGATGTTTCTAGAACATCATATTATGTGGACATCACTGTTGAGCATAAAGATTATGGTACTGTGACATCTTCCATATTCAATTCTGTAGATAATATTGATTCTGAAATTACTGGGGAGTTTTATCAGCCATAATTTAGATTAATGTCATGAATTTCAGAAATCATACTTGCGTATAATTTCTCAGCATATCTTAAATAATGATGACAGATCAATTTTTTGTGAATAGCATAATCTATGCGTGTTTTTTTGGATTAATGATGATTTCAGTGAATTATTCCTTTGCAGATGATTCTGAGCAGGTTACTCTGTCAGGAGATCTTGCAAATAATCCTGTTGCACAAGACATCTTAAAAAAAATAGAGCAGACAAAAAAGTGGATTAAAGAACTAGAAGAGAAAAACTATGAAGCACTAGAAGCTAAAAAAGAACTAGAGACAAAAAGAGCACAGGCACTTGAAAAGTTAAATCAGGATCTCAATGAATGGGAAGCGCTATGGGAATATTACTCACCAAAAAACTCTTTTTCACGATTTGTTGATACTGTAAAAGAACCACATGTAAAAGAAGTTTTTTGGGATCAGTTTGAATTTCACCAAATTAAAGTTGATGCAGGACGAGATGCGCTTAAAAAAGTTTTAGCAAATGGTGGTTCACTAAAAGAAGCACGTCAAGCATATCTTAAAGCGGCAGAAACAAAACGAATAGAGCTAATTGAGGCGAACAGCATCTTTAATGTAAATCACAACTTGGCATATTACAATCAGCAGATTATGTTTAACAAAGAAGGACAGTTTATTGAAACTCCAATAACTGGAGAACAACTACGAAAATACTATGAAGATTATAGAACCAATCCTGCGTATCTACAAGCAAATCCTGATGATGTAATATCATGGGAAGATTTAGGAAAAACAACTCCGGATACAGAGTGTAGAAAAGGATCTGTTGTAGTGTATCGTTTTCATGCAAATGACTATGTCTGTGTTTCAATGTCAACTGCAGAAATGTGGATACGACATGGAATGGGAGAAATCAATGGAAACTCTACAGCATCTAATGTCGATTCGGTAACTCCACTGACAAAATGTGATGAAGGATTAACAGTAGTCTATGCTTTAGAGTCTGGAAAATATTCATGTGTACTACAAGAAACTGCAGATTCATGGATAGTACGAGGTATTGCAGAATCTCATGATCCACAATCATACATTGTAGATAAAATTCAGGACAAGGATGTATCAGCAATAATTCAAGAAATAAACCAAAAACTAGAAGAATTTGATGATAACCTTGCATTAAAACAGGCAGAGCTAAAAGATGTTTATGACAAAAAATACTCTGAGGCATTAAAACAATCAAAAAAGGATGAAAAAAGTGCAATAAAGGATCAGAGTGAGCGTCCGAGCATGACAATAGAGGAGCTTAGCACCAAAATCATGCAAATAAGAAAAAAATATGATTCAACACAAGAGAATATCCTACAAGAAAAGATAGCAGCCCTAAAAATACTAGATGATGTTCACAAAGAAAATGTAAAGAAATTTGCCGACACATACGAGTTTGACCCATATATCAAGATAGTATGGAACTCTGAATTATCAAAATATGATGCAGTAAAGAAAAACTAGTTCTGATTAGGTTTTAGGGGTTATTATGTCCAAGTTAGATTATATTTAATGAATTATTAATCGACAATTCTTAATATCAGACTAAGAGATGTTCATCGTTGGATAAAAAAGAAATTCTAAAGGAATTTTCATCTGACCCAGATAGATACTACAAGGTTAAATTATTTGAAGAACAAGGATTTGTCAGAAAATCATGCTTAAAATGCAAAAGATTCTTCTGGACTTTAGATTCTGGAAGAGAATTATGTCCAGATGATGCAGATGATACATATTCGTTTATTGGAGATCCTCCAACTGCAAAGAGATTTGATTATACACAAGCTTGGAAAGAAGTAGAATCATTTTTTGTGAAAAATGGTCACACATCAGTTTCAAGATATCCAGTTGTTTGTAGATGGCGAGATGATCTGTACTTTACAATTGCATCTATTGTAGATTTTCAAAGAATAATGGGTTCAAAAGTTGTCTTTGAGTTTCCGGCAAATCCATTAGTTGTTCCGCAAACTTGTTTAAGATTCAAGGATTTAGAAAATGTTGGAGTAACTGGAAGACATTTTTCTAGTTTTTGTATGATTGGACAACACAGTATTCCAAATTCTCAGGGATATTGGAAAGACAAATGTGTGGATTTAGACTTTCGGCTATTAACAAATCAATTTGGAATAAAAAAAGAAGAAGTCGTGTTTGTTGAAGATGTTTGGGCAGGTGGAGGCTCTTTTGGTTCATCATTAGAATATTTTGTCAGAGGATTAGAGCTTGGTAATGCCGTGTTTACTGAATTTCAAGGAGAGTTGGGAAAACATACAACACTTGATCAGAAAATTATCGATATGGGGGCAGGTCTAGAAAGATTTGCATGGATTACGATGGGAACCCCAACTGCATATGATTGCTGTTTTGGTCCAATCACAAATAAATTGTTTCAAAAAATAGGAATTAATTCCGATTCAGAATTACTAAGAAGGTACTTTACAGAAATTGCAAAGGGTTTAGAAAATTTTGAGGATCTGATTGATGTTAGAAAACATGCAATAAAGAAGGTAGGATTAACAGACGATCAAGTAAATCGAATCATTACCCCACTAGAAGGAATTTATTTAATTGCAGATCATCTTAGAACCTTAATATTTGCAATTTCTGATGGTGCACTTCCAAGTAATGTAGGTGGAGGATACAATCTAAGAATGATTTTGCGCAGAGTCATTGCAACAATGAATAGAATGAATTTAAAATTAGATTTAGATGAGCTAATTGATGCACATATTGATTATCTAAAACAAACATATCCGGAACTAAATTCAAGCAGAGAAGATGTAAAAACAATTCTCAAAATAGAAGCTGGAAGATATGAAGAATCAAAATCAAGAATGGAAAAAGTTGCATCAAAACTCAAAGGAAAAGGAAAACCACCTACTGTAGATGAATTGATCACAATGTACGAATCAGATGGAATTACACCAGATTATCTAAAAGAGCTTGACGTAATATCAGAAATTCCATCAACTTTTTATGCAAAATTATCAGATTTGCATCAATCTGAGAAGAAAAACAAAGTAGAAAAACTACCATTAGATGATCTCCCAGAAACGGACATGTTGTTTTACAAAGATGATCCGATGGAATTTGAGGCCAAAGTTCTCAGAGTTTTTGATAAATCAGTAGTGCTGGATAAAACATCATTTTATGCAAGAGGTGGAGGTCAAGAACCAGATTACGGAACTATTGCTAACTACAAAGTAGTTGATGTCAACAAACATGGAAGCATTGTAGTACATGAATTAGAAGGAGGAGTTCCAAATGAAGGAATAATGGTAAAGTGTAAAGTAGATTCTCTACGTAGAGGAAACATTACAAAAAATCACACCAGTACTCATATCTTAAATTCATCTTCAAGAAGTGTTTTGGGTTCATGGATTTGGCAACATTCAGCGTTTAAAGAAGCAGATCATGCAAGATTAGACATTACTCATCATTCACCTCTTAGTGAAAATGAAATAAAAGAAATCGAAAGAGTTGCAAATTCAATAGTCAAAAAAGACATCCCAGTTTCTATCGATAATTTTGATAGAGGTACTGCAGAACAAAAATATGGATTTAAAATATACCAGGGTGGAGTTGTACCTGTAAAGTCAGTTCGAATTGTATCCATTAAAGATTTTGATGTAGAAGCTTGTGGTGGAACACATGTTAAAAAAACAGGAGATATAGAGATCATAAAAATAACAAAAACAAAAAGAATTCAAGATGGTGTTGTACGAATTGAATTTGTATCAGGTCAAACAGCTTTTGATTACATTAAACAAAAAGAGATAGATGAGATAAAAAATGTGGAAGAGTCAGTACAAAAAGAACAGATACAAATACAAAGAGAGGAACAAAAACAAAAAGCAAGAGAGAAAATTCCAATTTTACTTGAGCGAGTTTCCACATATAATGGCGGTACAACTACAATAGATGAAATTCAGATACATATTACAAATTCCATAAAATTTTGTTTTACATCTAGTGATCAGTATGATGAATTTTTCCATATCAATTTTGGAAAAAGACTAGTAAAGGATAATCCAAAGACAACATATGTTGGCATTTTTGAGACAGGGCCTACAATCAGAATTATAGTATACTCTGGAGAAGAGGCATCAAAGAGTAAAAATGCTGGAAATATAGCCAAATCAGTGGCTGAAATTCTAGGAGGAGCAGGTGGAGGAGATGCAAAATTTGCCCAAGGCGGAGGAAAAGACACATCTAAAAAAGATGAAGCAATTAACAAAGCAAAATCAATGATTTTAGGATGAGAATTACAATATGAAAATAAACTGGAAAGAAATTGAAACAAAGTGGAGACAAAAATGGAATGAAAATAAAGATTTTGAGACAAATCCAAATGACAAGCCAAAAAAATTCATCACGGTAGCATATCCATATCCAAACTCACCTCAACACATAGGACACGGCAGAACATACACACTAGCTGATGTTCATGCAAGGTTTTACCGTATGCAAGGATTCAATGTCTTATTTCCAATGGGATTTCATTATACTGGAACTCCGATATTAGGAATGGCAAAAAGAGTAGAAGCAAATGACAAAGAGATAATTGAAAATTTAAAAAATCTTTATGGAGTTTCAGAAGAATCAATTAAAACATTTGTAGAACCAGTAAAGATTGCAGATTATTTTCATAAAGAAATCAAGACAGGAATGATTGAGATGGGTTATTCCATTGACTGGAGAAGAGAGTTTACAACAATTGATCCAGTGTATAGTAAATTTATCGAATGGCAAATCAACACATTACGAGAAAAGAAGCTAATCATTCAGGGTTCACATCCAGTTGGTTGGTGTCCAAAGGATCAAAATCCAGTATCACAACATGACACACTAGGTGATGTAGAGCCAGACTTTACTGAATACATTTTGATCAAATTCAAATATGAAGATTATATCATTCCAACTGCAACACTACGGCCTGAAACAATTTTTGGTGTTGTGAATCTTTGGGTCAATCCAGAAATCATTTACAAAAAAATTACAGTGGATGATGAAAAATGGATTGTAAGTGCAGAATGTGCATACAAACTAGAATTTTTAGATAAAAAAATAACATATGATGGCGAAATAAATGGTTCAGAATTAATTGGAAAATCAGTAATGGTTCCACATAGAAATGAATCAATTGTGATGCTTCCTGCAAGTTTTGTTGAGAGTGGAACAGGAACTGGAATGGTCATGTCAGTTCCAGCACATGCACCATTTGATCATCAGGCATTGGAGGATCTCAAAAAAGCAAAAATCGAGCCTAAATTGGCCTCACTAGTAAACAAAATCATGCCCATATCCATTATTCAGACTGAGGGGTATGGTGAGAATCCAGCCAAAGAGGCAGTTGAGAGATTCGGAGTAAAAGATCAAAGTGATCCAAAATTAGAAGAGGCAACAAAGGAAGTATATGGAAAGGAATTCTATGGTGGAAAGCTAAAACAAAACACAGAGAGATTTGCTGGAATCAAAGTAGCATATGCAAAAGATACCATCAAAGAATGGCTAATTGAAAACAAACATGCAGATATCTTACTAGAACTAACAAACACTCCAGTAAGATGCAGATGTGGAGCAGAATGCGTTGTCAAAGTTCTCAATAATCAATGGTTCCTAAATTACGGAGATAAAGACTGGAAAAAATTAGCTACCAAGTGCTTTGATGAAATGAATATTTTACCGCAAGAGATTAGATCAGAGTTCAACTATGTTATTGGATGGCTACGAGAAAGAGCATGTGCAAGACAACATGGATTAGGAACAAAACTACCATGGGATAAGGACTGGATTGTAGAGAGTCTTTCAGATTCTGTAATTTACATGGCATACTATACAATTTCAAAATTTGTAAACAATGGAACACTAAAGGCAGAAAAATTATCCAAAGAATTCTTTGATTATATTTTCTTGGATACTGGTAATGCAAATAAGGTCTCTACAATTACTGGAATGTCAGAGAACATAATCAATGAAATCAAAAAAGAGTTCCAGTATTTTTATCCAGTAGATTCAAGACACTCTGGACGTGATTTAGTTCCAAACCACTTGACATTTTTTGTACTAAACCATGTTGCAATATTTCCTAAAAGCAATTGGCCCAAAGAAATTGTGGTTAATGGTTCTGTTTTGATGAATGGCTCTAAAATGTCAAAGAGTATGGGAAATATCATACCATTGCGAAAAGCAATCCAAGATTATGGCGCAGATCCTATCAGACTGGCAATAATAATTTCTGCAGAATTACTACAAGATGCCGATTTTAACATGGAGTCAGTTTCAGGAATTCAAAATAAGCTAGAAGCGTTATACAACGATTGTTCTAAGCTCAAATCTGAAAAAATCGATACTCTAGAAGCAGAAGACCGATGGATTTTATCTAAAACTCAAAGTATGGTCTCTGAGGTTACATCGTCTATTGAAAAAATGAGATTACGAGAAGCCCTACATGACATTTTGTTTTCATTTGAATCGAATTTGAGCTGGTATATGAGAAGAGTAAATGCAAAAAACAGAGAAAACATTTCAGGAATTTTACACCAGATAAACTCTACACGAGTGACAATGCTATCGCCATTTGCACCACATATTGCAGAAGAAATATGGGAAAAACTAGGACATTCTAAGCTAGTATCAACATCTCAATGGCCAGAATTCTCTGCAGAAAATGTCAATGCATCTGCCATTCAATCCGAAGAGTTGTTAAAATTACTAATTGACGATATTTCAAATATTCTCAAAGTAACAAAAATTACTCCAAAAAAGATTACAATCTATACAGCTGATTCATTCAAGTCCAAAGTCTATCATTCTATTTTAGAAAAAGTAATGGCAGGACAAACAAACATGGGAATTGTAATGAAAGAATTAATTGCTAATTCAGACACATCTGATGTTAAAAAAATTCCAGACTTCGTACAAAAGACAATCAAGGATATTTTATCTGAACCAACTGAGATTAGACAGACAAAGCTAGATTCTAAAGATTTTGACGAGAAGAGTTTTCTTACAAATGAATTGACTCAATTAGGAAAGAAAGAGTTTGGAGTAGAGATTGATATTTTCGCAGAATCAGATGATAACATCTATGATCCTAAAGGAAAGGCAAGACACGCAAGGCCATTCAAGCCTGCTATTTTGATTGAATAGTTTCAATCCAAAATCTCTTGTTATCTGCATTAAGATTCACCAATCTCTCAACTGTTTTGAATTTTCCTATCTGATCAATGGAATGATGTAAAAGCCAAATTTAAAACAAATAATCATAAAACAATGCAATATTGTATTTATTAGGTCAAAAATGACTAGATGTGAAATGAAAATTGCAGTTATGGGTATGGGAGTTGCAGGCAGTTACCTTATGGCAAGACTCAAAAATTCTGAACACGAAGTAACAGGATATGAGCGAAGTACACAAGAAAGACATGATTCTATTTGTGCATGGGGAACAATAAAGTCAGAACTAGAAAAATTTTGCAAAAAGACTGGACGCAATTTTGATGACTTTTTGATTCATGATGGAAAGACAATGCACGTTAAAATGAATAACAGCGTGAAATTTGATATCGGCTTGCACGGATTGTGCACATATGACAAATTAGCATTAATCAAAGATTTCATTAAAGATTCAAAAATAATCTACGGTCAAGCTCCAAAGCTAGAAGATTTGGAAAAAGAATACGACATGATAGTTGATTGTACTGGATTTGCAAGAACCTATTTACCAAAATTAGAAGAAGATTTTTTCTTGCCAACATATGAATACAAAGTAGAATATGAAGACAAAGTACCATATGAGGACTTTTACATAGAACCATTTCCAGGAATGTCCGGATATTTCTGGTATTTCCCGTTAGGTGAGAAATGGGCACATATTGGCGCAGGAGATTATAGAAAAAACCACATCAAAGCAACTGATGATTTTCTAAAAAAACATGGTGGCAAGGTTCTAAAAACTAAAGGAAGACCAATTAGATTAGCAACTCCAGGAAAGTGCAAGCCATTTTACAAAGGCAAGGTTGTAGGAGTTGGGGAATCAATTGGTACAGTCTATGCTCTTCTAGGTGAGGGAATAATTCCTAGTATGCAGTGTGTTGATATCTTTTTAGAAAACATGCATGATTTTGCAGCATATGAAAAAGCAGTAGATAAACACTATAAAATTTACGACAAAGTATTCAAGTTTGTCAGAGCAAAGATTCACAAGAACTTTAATTTTTTCAAATCACTCCCAGACTTTATCTCTATTTTTAGATACATGAAAAAGAATGAAGCTAGATTTGGAATGGATATTAAAATATCAGACTTGATGAAAGTAGCTAAAGCTTAACCAAAACTTACAGAGCCAAGATTTTCTCTCATCGTTCTACTGGATGACAGGTTATAGTCATAAATGATTTTAGAATAATCTTTTAGTTCTTGTTTCATTAATTGTAAATCATCAGATAGATAAAATCCAGGACAGTCACCTGTAAATTGGTATGTTGCATGTACTCGTGCCATGCCTTTTTCATTTTCAAGCCATGTAGAAAACGGATACAAATAACACACTCCAGGACGATCCGGATGCATACTACATCCACCCTTTTCATCTAAGAATCGACATGAAATATGAGTCCCGTCTTCATGTTCAGTTTCGTCTGTCTTTCTTTTAAGATTAATTGTAGTCATTGTAGTGACTTGACCAGATGGAGCAATATCTTGCCAAGTGGTTGTAATTGTTTCATTTTTTATAAAATCAGATGAACTTTGATACTTCAATCCTTTTCCAATAGTAATTAGATCATCTGAAGTTAGAGGCAATCTACCTTGTCTGTCACAACAATTATGGCAATCAGGCCAAAAACATTTCCATAAAATATATTTTTTTTTTGATACAAGATATGGAATATGAAAAATAACATCTTTAACTTTTAATGGGTAATCAGAGACATCAGTTACTTTTCCTAACATAAATTCTCGTAAAATAGGATCAATATCCCAATCTTTTTGCAATAGATTCAGTGATTCTTCAATTTCTTTTTGAGACAACTATTAAGTTATAACATCTTTTGCAGATGTTATTAATGTTGAGTGAAAAAGGCAAATACGCATCAGCTACAGAAAATCGAAGATTTGTTTGGGCTGAAATTGTATGGCCTTTGATTTTAGAAATTAATGACGTAGCATTTTCACTAAAACAATATCAAAAAAAACGTGATCAAATATGTGAAAAAAATAATGTGAGGATAACAGTCACATCACGTGGATTAGTATCCTTAATGCAGAAAGGAATCTTGTTAAAAGAAGAGGGTATTTACTCAATTCATTTTAGATTAATTCCATATATGCGATTAAAAGCGAATTGCGATTATGCTACAGCTATTCATGAAGTTAAGTTCAAGTAATTTCAGCAAATGATATATGCTAAAACATTAGAATTTGTTTCGGTAGCCCGATAGTCTAGCGGTCAAATAAAAAAATTTTAGATCAAGGATTCTGCCCTCTGGATCTCAAGAGTGGATAGGCGGAGACGGCAGTTCGAATCTGCCTCGGGCTACTGGTAAAATTACTATCTAGATGCTTGTGCTATTCTTTCTAATTCGTGTTTTTTCTTTACAGATGGAGCATTTGGATCATTGGAAGCTGCCAAAATAAGCTGTTCTGCCATATGCTCCTCAATTGGTTTGGGGTTAGAATATGTTGCATCTCGTATAGAATCTGCAATAAATTTTAATGCCATGTCCACTCTTCGGATTGGAGCAACATCTACAGATACATGGTAGACAGTACCACCATATACAATTCTTGTTGTATCCTCATTTGGTGCAGAAAATTCAATTGCTCTAACTAGAATCTCAACTGGATTTTTACCAGTTTTTAATGCAATAATATCAAATGCTACTTTTACAGTATTGATTACTTTAGTTTTTTTACCAGTCATTTTTCCGGTGTTTTTTGCATATTTTTTACCAAAATGCATAACTTTGTTGCATAATCTTTCAACTATGTTTACATCAGCTTTGTTGAATCTTTTTAGTGCTGAACGACCAAATGTGTATGGTAAAATTTGCTTTCTTAAGGAAATTGCTGTTTTTAACCCAGGATCTTTGACTTCAATATCAGACATGTCCCACTTTCTAAATAGTAATAGATTCTTTGTTTCTGCCAATTTTATCTCCTTGGTTTTTCTTTCTTTCCAGTTACTAGCTCGTTAAGTGATGTGCCATTTACTTTGAAAACTTTGAATCTAACTCCAGGAATATCTCCCATTGCACCACCTTGTGTTGCACCCATTCCTTGAATATGTACTTCATCGTGTTCATCAATGAAATTCATTGCACCGTCTCGTGGCAAGAATGCTGTAACAGTTTTACCATTTTTAATTAACTGAACTCTAACACATTTTCTAACAGCGGAGTTGGGTTGTTTTGCTGCAATACCTACTTTTTCTAAAACTATTCCTCTTCCTTGAGGTGCACCTCCAAGAGGATCGGCTTTTTTATCAATACCAAGTTTTCTTCTCTTGTAAGTAGAGATTGCCCATCGCTGTCTTTTTCTTTTTGCAACTAAAACTCTACCAGCAAATAAGCCAAGTGGTGATTTTGTCATATCTTACATCTCCAATGTTGCTTTTTCAGGACTATTAATTAGAACACTTGTAATATCAAAATATCGCTTTGCAAGCAATCTTGCTTTCTCGGCATTTCTTCCTTCTCTTCCCACAACAATGCCTTTCTTTCTTGGGTCTACCATGATTATTGCCTGTTTAGAACCATCAGCTCGTGTATTTATTTTTACTTCAGAAACTAGTTTAGAGTTGAGTAAATTTGTTAAAAATTTAGCAGGATCCTCATCAAATTCAACTAGTTCAACACTTTTCTTTACAATGTTTTGTAATGATTTTATATGAATTCCACCTTTTCCAATAGCTAATCCCATTTTACCAGTATTTACTACAAAAATTACACGATCTTGTTTTTCATCTTCAACACAATCACGAGCGGTTGCACCTGTAACATTTTGAAAGAGAGACATCATACGCATTTGATCAGTTGAAAGTTTAATTGATTGTGTCATTAGAATTCCTTTTTATCTCCAAGCAAAATCTATCTCATTTAAACTTTCATTTGATGCAATGTAATTATTCATTTTTTTCCTCAGTTTCTGTATCCTTAAGAATTGATTTGATGTTTGCATCACTCAGAGATGTAAATGAAATTGTTGAAATTCTGAATTGTAAGCCGCACAGTCTTCCTAATGCGACAGATGTTCCTTGAAAGTTAACCAATGGTATCTTTTCTTTTTTTGCATCTAATTCAATTTTTGCAAACATTTCTTTTTGTACAGATTGAGATAATACAATTAGCTTGGAGTTTTTCATAGAGTTCAATACTTGTTTGGTGCCCATCATAATTTTATCTTCTTTAAGTGCATCCTTCAATATTTTTTCTAGTATCTTACTCATGTGTTATCCTTATTGTCGATCGTCTTTACAGGGCTTTATAGATTTATTGAAATTTTACCTATAAAAAAAGTCAAAAATGTACTTAATTGTGAAATCCAAAGAAAGATCCTAACGATGAAAAAGCTAAAGCTATTTCTTCAAAAAAATTAGAAGGTTTTTTTGTTTGATGTTTTGAATTATTTTCAATTTCAAATATTTTTTCAGATGGAGTTTCTTCAGATGATGATCCGTGTTCTACAGATGCTAGTTTGTTTTCTAGAGGTAATTCAGATAAAACAGATTTGAGGTTTTTTCTTGCAGTATTATAATCAGGATTTTTTTGAAGAGCGTCATTATAAAGCAAAATAGATTCATCATATTTTCCCATATTTGCAAGTGCATTTGCCTTGTTATTGATTGCAGGAATAAAATCAGAGTCAATTTTTAGGGCTTGATCATAATAGAAAATAGACTCTGAAAGATATCCTAGTTTTCCAAGAGCTGCTCCCTTATTGGTAATAATTTCAACATTATTTGGATCTTTAATTAATGAATCATCAAAAATAATTAAAGATTGATCAAATTTACAAAGTCTGTATAGTGCAGGACCCATACCATCATAGTAAGAAATAGTATCAACGAGTTCACTTTGATCACATTCTAAATTGATCTGATTAAGTAGTTTACCTAGTTCTAGATCTTCAACAGAGAGATTATCATATTTTTTAATTTGAATTTTAGGATCGATTGGCTTTGTATTTTGTTCATTTATAATTTCAGGTGATTTAATATTAGAATTATTTTTTTCTGTTGTAGTTTTTGATTCATCATTGTTTTTAATTATTGATTTGTTTTCGAGTTTCGTTTCAGTACCTGACTCTTTGTGAAAATCAAATCTAGTTATTTTTTCAGTTTCTCCATAGTGCACTTTTATGGAATAAGTTCCATCGATTTTAAAATTAACACCAGATTTTATAAGAAAATTTGTAGAAAATTTCAAGTCAGAGTTAATTTGTCCAAAATAGAATCCTGTTGGAGTACCAAATGGATCATAAACACCAATTAACACATTTGGAGAATCTATACTAGAAACAATACCAGTAATTATGACAAAATCATTATCATAATATCGATTCTTGTCAGTTATTACCGAAATAATTTCAGGGGTTATTGATTCTGAAATAATGATTTTGGGCTCAGAATTATTTCCCAGTAGAGTGAAAAATTCATTCTGAATTATTTTACCATAATTTAGTTTTACGGTATATTTTCCAGATTTATCATAAAATGGAGAGTCTAATGGAATTATTTTTGAAAAAGTTCCGTTGGAATCAATGATTATATTATTTGCAGATAAAATTTTTCCATCAGGATCATAAAGACTCAATGCAATTATGGGCAGCTTAAAATCTAAAAGATACCCAGAAATCATCATAGAATCACCAGTATGATATTCTAGTTTATCGAATTCTATCAAAATTGAATCTGCAAAGCTTGGAGATAGAACCATTGGAAGTAATACAATTAACACTAAGAGCCAAATTTTGTATTCAAACACACGGCTAAAATCGTAATTTTGTATTTATTGGTTATGTAGAAATTATATTTTTACTCATTTAACAAAGATTGGTGTAGATAGAGATGGAGATAAAGGAGCTGTGTTAATTAATGAATTCCAAGTATAGGTTTCAATAGTATATACCCCAGTTTTCTTAGGAATCCAAGACTGTGAGACATTTAGATTTTGATTTCCAGATATTTCACCTTGGATCCAAGAAACAGATACAACATAATTGTTCTCATCTTTGACTTGGAAGAGATAAACAAATTTTTGTTTAAAATTCTGTTCATTTGATATTGTTCCAACAATTTGTATTTGATCATTAATTGAAAACGATGTCAATGAATTACCAGAAGTATCAGAGAAAACAATTGGTAAACTTTGTAGTCTTTGCAATGTAGGAATTGAAGAATCAACATATGCAAATGTCGTGACTTCAAGATTATCAGAAGTACTATATGGTTTTGGAAGTGTATAATCATCGTATTTTGCAAAAAGTGTATCACCAGATGTGACAAATAGGCGATTTCCACTTGAAGATAGATTTTGAGTAAAAGAAATTGTTGCAACAAATACACCAGAGCTTTCAGATGTTTCAATGGCATCAACTTCAATACCAGATATATCAGAAGTTGAAGAAATTTGAATTGGCATATGATCTAAAGATTCTGGATTAAGATTAAGATCCGAATCAATTACACGTATTAATGCAGTGTTGTCAGAAAGATAATTTTCTTCAGAGAATTGAATTTTTCCAATATTCCATTGTATTGGAGCAGATTCAGTCAATACAACTCCATCTGCAAATTCAAACGAGATTGTAATTGCAGAATCTCTATCTACTTCTAAAAATCCACTTGTTGGTCCATTTCCAATAGTTCTAGGAGAGGTATCAATATCTCCATCACCATCAACATCATGAGAAAATCCTGTAAGGATTACTTCAGCAGTAAATATTCCAGAATTTACATCAGTTTCTGTAAATCTATATGAAGTAAGTGAATGCTCTCTTGTAGAAATTTCAATAGGATGATCTTCGTCATCACCTATTGAATCAATCAGATATCTATCAGTGTTCCAGCTAGGGGCAAGAATAGTCATTTTAATTTTCTCTGTCCACGAATATACTGATTTGTCAGTAAAAATTGGAGAATATGGATTATCATAATCTGGAACTTGTTCAGCAAATACAGAAGGTAAAAACATTAAAAAAATTAAAAGAAGCACTAACATAAATACAAATTATCAGAGTTAGAATTTAATGTTTGAGAATAAATGGTATTTTGAGTTAGGATTCATCAGGTAATGAAATTGCCAAAATATTATCACCACGTAAAAGAATTGTTCCAAGTTTTGTAGTCTTGTCTGAAATATCTTCAGCATCATTTAATGTCAGATTCATATGGATATCAAAATCTTGTAGATTTCCTCTAACAGTTTTGTTGTTTCTTAATCGTAACAAAATAACTTTATTTTTATTATTGCTCATTAAAGTAGAAATTTCGTCGCCCATCAGTATCACATTATAATATTTTATTGAATCCTCATTTCTTCTTGCTTACTTGCATGTAAAGGTCTACAGTTCCACTTCCGATTGGAATCATGCTTCCAACAATAACGTTTTCAGTAATACCTTTGAGTTGCTCAACTTCACCAGCCAATGCAGCATGTGCGATAGTTGGAACAGTAATTTCAAATGCTGCTCTTGCAAGAACGCTGTCTTTGGTTCCAGCAATTCCATGTCTACCAATTTGTTGCATGTATCCCCTAGAGCACATTAAATCAGATACTAACATGATATACCTATTATCAACTTCTAAACCTTGATCTTCTAGAGTACTGTTTAGCTCATTAATCAAAGCATTTCTAGATGCCTCAATTCCTAATGTACCTGCAATTTCAAAGACATTGTTTGTTCTAACATTTTTCTTGTCAATTCCTGCAACTTCAAGTACTTTGGCTATGTTTGAACCAGTTGTTTGAATTACCCATTCATCATCTTTTTGAACTAAGGTTACTCGTTCAATATCTGGAACCCCCTTAACGGTAGTATTGAGGACTTTATTTCTAATTGCAATTACAGTTGGAGCATCAGATTCTTCAACTAATTTCAGAGTGATTAAATCGCCCGTTGTTTCAATTTTGAATTTTTTGTTTGATTGTAACGCTGCTTCTACTTCACCAACAGTGCATCCTCTTTCTTTGAGTCTATTTGCACTCAAAATTAATTTAATCTGAGAGGTATAATCAGTTTCACTGTCAGAAATTAATGCACTTACTTTAGTTTGCAAAACATTTCTTGCAACATCTATAGCTTTTTCTCTAGATTTTTTTGATTCATTATCAAGATAAATATCCATAGTTGGAGTAACGGGTTTTTTTCTTGCATCAACAAGTTCGATTAATCTTGGAAGACCCAAGGTTACGTTTCTTTCTGCAATTCCTGCAAAGTGGAATGTTCTTAATGTCATCTGAGTACCAGGTTCACCAATTGATTGTGCGGTGATGATTCCTACTGCTTGACCAGGCTCAACTTTGGCTTTGTTGTATAATGATAGTCCTTTTTTACAAACAATTTCTGCACCTTCTTTACTTAATTTGGAATCTAGCAATCCATTAGATACAAGTTGTTTTAATCTTGGATTGAATGTCTTTGTGTATTTCTTTGATAACTCTATAATTTCTTCCCTAGTTGCTTTCTTACCAGAATCAATAATTGTTTGGGATTCAATTAATCTATTAACATTGAATGCTTCACCATGATCACTTTTTGCTACATCTATTCCATCTTCACCATAAAGGAATTGAATAATATGACCGTGTGGGTCTCTAACTGTTCCATCGTATTCTAATCTAATATGCTCTAAGGCATTGATTAATCTACGTTGCATGTATCCACTTTGTTGTGTTCTAACTGCAGTGTCTACTAGTCCTTCTCTACCTCCCATTGCATGGAAAAAGAATTCAAGTGCAGACAAACCTTCTCTATAATTTGATTTTACAAATCCATGTGCATCTGGATTATTGTCATGTTCTTGATAATGAGGTAATGCACGATTATTGTAACCATCGTGTAGCCTATTTCCACGTCTAGATTGTTGCCCCAATGCACCTGCCATCTGACCAATGTTAAGTGATGAACCTCTTGCACCAGTTGTAGCCATGATTCTTCCAGCATTGCTTTGATCAAGAGATTGATCTGCAGTCATACCAGCTTTATCTCTTGCTTTTCCTAATTCATTTACAATGTATGCCTCTAATGCTTCTTCAGGTCTCATTCCTCTAGTTAGTTTTAGGGTTCCTTTTTCATATTGAGAAGTAAGATCAGATATGATGTCATATGTTTCTTGAATATCATCTAGAATCTGTTGTTTTTCTTTTTCTGGCACTTCAAGATCAGCATAACCATAGCTAAAACCATAATGAGTGATGTATTGTTTTACCATAATTAGAATAGAGTTCAAGAAGTTCTTTGCTTTGGTATTTCCGTAATCTTTTGCAATTCTATGTAATACACTTTCTGGTTCTTCAGCACCTATTGATGATTTGTCAATTACACCGCTAATTAGTTCGCCGTTTTTAATTACAACATCTTTTTGAGCGCCTTTGGTTCCTTTTGACCACTTTGAAGTAATTACATAGTTGAATTCTTTTGGTAAGAATAATGAAAATAGTTGTTTACCGGTGTACATTAAACCTTCTTTAGATTTTGTTGCAGGTTTTGGAAGTTTATCAGTAAACCCACCAAGCATTGCATAATTGTAAAACTCTTGTGGAGTTAGAGTAGTATCATCTTTTGTTAAAAGATATGCGCCAGTAACAAAGTCTCTTAGTGCTCCAATTATTGGACCACCATATCTTGGAGAGATCAATTGATCTTGTACTCTCATCAATAGAATTGCTTCTGCTCTAGCCTCTTCACTTTGAGGGACGTGAAGATTCATCTCATCGCCATCAAAGTCTGCGTTATACGGAGGACATACAGATGGATGTAATCTGAAAGTCTTTCCTGGAAGTACTCTTACATAATGGGCCATGATTGACATTTGGTGAAGAGAGGGTTGTCTGTTGAACAGGACAATATCACCATTAGCAAGATGTCTCTCTACGAGATATCCAATTTCTAATGTTTCAGCTATTGTAGAACGATCTTCAACAAAATCAAGTCTAATTTTAACACCGTCAGGTCTAACGATATAATTTACACCAGGAAATTGGTTTGGACCATTAATTACGAGTTTTCTCATTCTTTCAATATTCCATTCAGTGACAATTTCAGGAATTGTTAGTTTCATTGCAACTTGTTCAGGAACTCCTACTTCAGACAAGTCTAAGTTAGGATCAGGTGAAATCACAGTTCTACTTGAAAAATCAACTCTTTTTCCAGATAATGATCCTCTAAATCTTCCTTCTTTTCCTTTGAGTCTTTGAGTTAATGTCTTTAGTGGACGTCCTGAGCGATGATGAGCTTGTGGAATACCAGAAACTTCATTATCAAAATATGTAGTTGCATGATATTGTAACAAATCTACTAAATCTTGAACAATTAATGGAGGAGTTCCAGCTTCCTTACTTTCTTTTAGTCTTTGATTAACTCTAATAATATCTACCATTTTGTGTGTTAGATCATCTTCAGATCTAATTCCCGTTTCAAGAATAATAGATGGCCTTACAGTTACTGGTGGAACAGGCAAAACTTGTAGAATAAACCACTCAGGTCTTGCAGTAACAGGATCATATGCTAAAAGATTAAGATCATCATCAATGATTTGAGAGAATCTTTCTCGGATTGTAATTGGAAGTAATCTGTGTTCGCCTATCTCTGTTTTTTCAACAAAAATAGTTGGTTTTGTAAAGATTAGTTCATACTGAGTTTTACCGCAATGAGGGCATTCTTTTGCTTTTTTTGCTTTTTCGATAATTTGTTCTGGAATACGTTTTTCTGAAATTACAGTGTATGCTGCATGTTTTTCTTTAATCTTTCTAAATTCATCTAGATCTTCTTGTGGAACTTTGAGTCTTGCACAAGAACGACAAGTAGATTGTAAAAGTTTGTAAATATTGTCAATAAATGCAATATGTAAAACAGGTTCAGCAAGTTCAATATGACCAAAGTGTCCTGGACATCTAGCAGCAGTGTTTCCACATGTCAGACATTTTTGTCCTGGTTCAAGTGTACCTAGTCTACCATCCATAAGACCTCCTTGAACAGGCATTCCGTCTTCATCATATGTTTCAGGAGCAGTAATTTCTGCAACAGAGTATTTTCTGATTTCCGTTGGAGACCAAACTGAAAATCTTATTGCATCAATTGATTTTATTGCTTGAATCGACATTATACTTTCTCCTTTATGAGCAATCTTGGAGCCACATTCAAACTTTGCATTTCTTGTAACAAAAGTTTGAAGGCATATGCAACAGATACAGATGAAACTTTCGCTTTATCACCGCAAACTCTGCATACATATTTTCTTTGTTTAACATCATGATATGCAACTAATCCACATCGCTCACAAACAAAAATGTCAGCTTTATCAGATTCATCAAGCAATCTATCTTTAAGAATCATTGATGCACCATATGCTATCAAACAGTCTCTCTCCATTTCACCAAATCTCAATCCACCACCTCTTGCTCTACCTTCAGTGGGTTGCTTAGTTAACATCTGGACTTGTCCACGAGCTCTTGCATGAATTTTGTCTGCAACCATATGGTGTAATTTTTGATAGTATACAACTCCAATGAAAACTTCTACTGGAAATGATTTACCAGTTCTTCCATCATACATTATTTCTTTACCAGAATATTTGAATCCAGCAGCATCCATTACGGGTTTGACTTCTTCCATTTTTTCTCCAACAAATGCAGATCCGTCAAATTGACTTCCTCTTAATGCGGCAGCTTTACCACAAATTGA
Organism: Nitrosarchaeum sp.; assembly: GCA_031431055.1. Taxonomy (GTDB): domain Archaea; phylum Thermoproteota; class Nitrososphaeria; order Nitrososphaerales; family Nitrosopumilaceae; genus Nitrosarchaeum. Next base: position 137 of record JANPCQ010000096.1, on the reverse strand, counting down.
TTCCATGAACATTCCAACAGTCATTCTCGAAGGAAATGCGTGTGGATTAATCAGTACGTCTGGGGAGATACCATCTGCAGTATATGGTAAATCTTCAGCCTTTGCTAAAATTCCAAGTACACCCTTTTGTCCATGTC
>JANPCQ010000095.1:0-2066 GCA_031431055.1 Nitrosarchaeum sp. | reverse complement strand
GGAGGTATTTTGTAGTTTAACATAAAATCAATATCTTGAGTTTTGATGAATGGGATGTCTTGTGGGAAAACAATTGACGCATCAAATTTATTTTCTAACATATATTTGTCAGCTAGGGCCACTGCGTTGTTTACACTTTTTTCTTCCTTATCTGGGATGATTACGGCATTGTATTTTTTACCAAGTTCAATTGTTTTTTCTTCTTTTGTTACAATTACTGTTTTTTCAATTTGTGGTGAAATTGATAATATGTGTAATATTTCTTCTAACATTATTTTGCATAAATCTTCTTTTTGTTGCGATGATAAACCCAAACGTGTTTTTGCTAGAGAGAAAGTCTTTACAGGAACGACAGCTGCAATTTTCAAATTATACGTGTATTTGTTTTAAAATAAAATTTGCTAATGCGTCTTCCGCTAGTTTATTGTTCATCGTAATTTTTGTTTCATACACTTTCATATCTAGACTTTGAATTTTCTTTACAAGTAACCTATCTTTTGTATCTACTACTATGTTAGAACATACATCTGAATACATTTTTGCAAGACCGTATGCGTTTGCTTCAATTCCAGCGGCTTCCATGTATTTTGTTGCTGGTCCGCTGATGGCTTTATCTCCAATAAGTGGACTAACTGCAACAACTTTCTTTTTAATTTTTGAAAGTTCTTTTCGAATTCCTTTGATTTGTAACATTGGACCAATAGATGTTAGTGGATTTCCTGGTGCCAAAATTACCATATCTGCATCATGTATCGCATTTATTGCTTCAGGATTTGGACGTGCTTTGTCTGCTCCGATATATTGAATTCCTTCCACTGGATCTCTTCCGCGATGTTTTACCCAATATTCTTGAAGATGCAATTCTCCTTTATCTGTAGTTATTCTTGTTTCTATACTGTTATCTGTAACTGGAATGATATTTGCACTGACTGCAAATTTCTCACACATCCATTTTGTAATGTCACTCAAATTTTTACCATTTTTTAACATGTTTGTTCTTATCAAGTGAGTCGCTGCGTCTCTGTCTCCAACTCTAAACCATGTTTCTTCTCCAAACACTTCCATTTGTCTTAGAAAATTGAATGTGTCTTTTTTGATTCCCCACCCTCTTTCTTGATCTAGTAAATCTGCTAGACCGTAAACAATAGTATCAATATCTGGGCACACGTATAATCCATAAAGCCAATAATTATCCCCTACATTACTTACTACATTGACTTTGGATTCTTGAGCTACTAATCCTCTGATTAGTTTAACCGAACCTGTCCCACCTGCTAGTACTGTAATCATTCCATTTTCTCCTAAAACTCTAAAACCATTTGCTGTTACTCCATATTACTTTTTCAGAAATTCCCGATCTAATTTTTGAGGATAAGTTTATTACTAATTGACTGTCGATTTTATTCGTGTCTAGGACTGTATTTTTAGCAGTTTTGATTGCTGGTTTGATTGTAATTGGTTCAAATTCTTCTGTTTGGGCAGCACAAGTTGATGCTAAAATTAACCCTAATAGCGATACATCTCCATTTTCTTATAATTATCAGAAAACTATCTTTATTGAATACCCAAACGGTGGAAAGATATTTGATGAATTACATGAAAAGGAATGGACAGTTACTGGTTCTGCAGATGCATCAAACCCTGGAGTTCAACAACTAATTGCAAGTCTTAATCAAAAAATTCAATCTGATGGAAGTCATGCAAAAATTTCTGATCTAAATATAACTTATGATTTTCATCTTAAGGGCAGAAATCTCAACACTTCTGTTGATTACAAAGTAGTTCTAAAAGGCACTCTGACTGATTATGTAATTACAAAAGACCAAGTTCGTGCATTAGTTGATCTGGGTTGGCGAGGAATGAGTACTAATGACTCTATTGTAATTGACGGTGTAGAAATTAATTTACCAATATCTTTGTTAAAAGATCAAGAACCTGCAGTGTATGATATTCTTGCAGGAACTGAGGCAGATTCAATATTATCAAAAGGTCTCATCAATGCAGATTATATTTTAGAACAACCAATGACTAATTGGCACTTTTTATTTGATCCTACTGGAGTTACT
>JANPCQ010000094.1:0-2500 GCA_031431055.1 Nitrosarchaeum sp. | reverse complement strand
AAGTATTGCCAAAACAGCCACAAAAAAACAAGTCTATCGTAGAATCCATTTTAAAAAACGTACAAAAAAATGGAGATTCCGCTATAAAAAAATATGAGAAAAAATTCAGTGGTGCTAAAATTACTTTATTACGTTTTTTAAAATAGATTCTACTATAGACTTGTTTTTTTGTGGCTGCTTTGGTAATACTTGAGCTACAAATTTTTCAACATTAGCTACTTGAATTATTTTCATCAATTTTCTTCATCACGCTTAATCTCCTCTAGATCTAGAATTTGTCGTGGTTCATGAACTACCAATCCCTGTGCAATTTTCCTTAGTTTTGGAATTAGTTTATGAAAGTCTTCTTTTTTGATAACTGTGTTTATTCCATACCATCCTTTTTCGCTAAGTGGACTTATTGTTGGTTTTTTAAGAGAAGGTATCTGCTCTAGGAGTTTTTTGAGATTCTTTTCTTCTACATTAAGGTAAATGTGGAGATATTTTCTTCCATGTACAGCACCTCGCATTAAAGTTACAATATCAAATATTTTTTCACGTTTTTGTGGATCCCTTAGAGATTTTTTGTTAACAATCAAATGTGCAGTAGATGTTAGAATCTCATCAGCTATTTTTAATTTATTTTGTTTTAGTGTAGTTCCAGTCTCAGTGACATCCATTATTGCATCAACATCTTCAGGTGGTTTTGCTTCTGTAGCACCAAATGATAAGTGAATTTGAACACTCTTGTTTGTACCAAGTCTAACCCAAGGTGTCACAATTAATGGATCTTTTGTGCCATAATATTTTTTATAAGATTTACATTGTTTTAGAAATTTTGATGCAGTAGTAAGATACTCAGATGATATACGGAGTGTTTTTTTCTTTTTAGCATAATCTGCTATCATTTCATCTAGATTTTTGTAGTGATATTTGTCAGGAAATGCAACAACTAGTCGAATTTTTCCATACTCTAAATCCAATATTGCTTCAACGTCTGCTTTAGTTTCACCAACCCAGTCCTTTCCAGTTATACCAACATCATACAATCCTTCAGCTACCAATGTTGGAATTTCTTGTGGTCTGAGCATTTTTACAACAATGTTTGGATCATCAAGATACACTCGATACGTTCTGTCTTTTCTATTTACTTTAGTCCATGATCTCTCAAGAAGTTTGAAGGTTGCCTCTTCAAGACTGCCTTTCGGTATAGCGAATTTTACCTGGAACATTGCTGATTTTTTCACTTTTTATCTATATAATTGGATGTTTAAATTTGCTCGAGTAATTCTTTAGCTCTATCAAGTGAAATTTTCTTTTCCTCAATCATTTTCTGTACAATTTTATCTACTTGATCAGGTTTTGCTCCTACTGCGGTAGCCAAGTTTCTTGCATGTAATCTCATATGTCCTTTCTGAATTCCTTCAGTGGCTAATGCTCTAATGGCGCTATAATTTTGAGCAAGACCAGTTGCAGTCATTACACATGCAAGTTCTTGAGCAGAAGAAACTTTGAGAATTTTCATACAGACTTTAGCAATTGGATGAACATTGGCAATTCCTCCAACTATACCAACAGATAGGGGCAATTCTAAAGATCCAACAAGATTTCCCTCACGATTTTTAGTCCATTTGCTAAGAGAGCGGTATTGGCCAGATCTTGCAGCATATGCATTTGCAGCTGCCTCAATTGCCCTACTATCTTGGCCTGTAGCATTGGCAACAGCTATGATACCATTCATGATTCCTTTGTTATGAGTGACTGCTCTGTAAACATCATTGTCTGCAAACTGATATGCCAAAATAATATCATCAACCACATTTTCTCCTCCAATTTCTTTTTTATCAAAAACTGCTGTCGCCTTTGCAATTCTTTGTGTGGAGTAATTTGATAAAATACGAAGTAATATTCTTCCTCCAGTAATCTTTTCTAGTAACGGTGAAACAGCTTCGCACATTGTATTTGTAATATTTGCCCCCATTGCATCACCGACATCAATTAATAATTCAACAATTAGCATTTTTTCCAAAGGAGTATCAACTTCCTTACAAGATACTTTTTTTGCACCTTTATTCATTTTAGATAATGTGTTGCTCTGTGAATTTGCAAGATTGATGATTTCTTTGGAAGACTCTTGTATTTTTTTTACTGCTGAATTGATATCAGTATCTAATACTTGAATTTGCCCAATACTGTAAGATTCATCAGCTGTTGCTTCAAATCCTCCTCTGATTCTTGCAATTTTTGCTCCTTTTGATGCTGCAGCAATTACGGATGGCTCTTCAATGACCATTGGAATAAGATAGTCTTTTTGATTAATCTTAAAACTAGTTGCTACCCCTAAAGGTAATGAGAAAGTGCCAATTGCATTTTCTACCATTTTATCAGCTTTGTCAAAAGATATACCACCATTATTATTTTGTAAAATTTCTAATTCTTCGGCAGACAAATTTGCAAAACTACCTACAATATCTAATCGCTCTTTTCTAGTTTTTTCAAAAAATTTTGAAATTGATGAATC
>JANPCQ010000093.1:0-5766 GCA_031431055.1 Nitrosarchaeum sp. | reverse complement strand
AAAATTCGTGACAAGGCAATAAAATGGGATATGGAAATGACTGAAGCTCGACGTACATTAGATTGGGAAAAACAAATTGCTTTGTCTATTGATCCTGAGGAAGCAGCTAGAATTCATAGTAGAACTGGTCAACGTCCTGGAAACAATGTTCCATGTACAATGTGTGGCGGTGCATGTGTCTATGTGATGTTACCACAACAACGAAAATATGAAAAAGAAGAAAAATTACAACAAATTTTGTAATACTTTTTCAAGACTAGGAACAGTGTTATAGTTTTTTAATTCATCTATCGTAATCCATGTGTATTCTGAATTTTCCCAATTCAATTTGATATCTGGGTTTTTTGCTTCAAACAAAAATGGAAATATCTCCCACTCGTGATTTTCATACTGTGGTGAATGTATCCTTAATTTCTCTGCATTTTTTACCAATCTAATTTTGTCTTCAGAAATACCTATCTCCTCATAAATTTCGATTTTTGCTCTTGTTAATGGCTCTTCATTTTTTTCTATAATTCCACTAATTCCTGCCCAAAGACCTTTCATAGTTTTTACTTTGTTGCTTCTTCTAAGAATTAATAATTTCTGTTCATCCTGAATAAAGGATGTTACAATCTTGGTTGAGCGCATTTCTCTTATTTTTCAATTGCGTTTACCATTTTTGTCAATTTTTTATATGATTCTTCTAAATTTGTATTTACAGAGAGTTTTTCTTGGCAAGTCTTAATGTAATTTATCACTTCTTCTGTTTTTGATTCTTGTACTGCCGTAAGTAATCTTCCGATGTCTTTCCAAAGTTCTTCTGCAACTCTTCTAATTTCTGGATTTGCAATAATTGTTTCAATTAATTCTGGTGATTCTGTCATGATACTTTCAGCTAGTATTTTTTGAACTCTAAAAGTTGTTCCAGACATTTTTTCTGTTAATGACATTTTTTCATCTTTTGAAATTATGTTTGCAAAAACAAGATTCATCAGATGTGTTAACCCCAAGATCACTGCAATTTTTTTATCATGTTCAATCGCATCAATTGTTACAAAATTTGCTCCATCAAAAAGCTCTTTTGCAATTGCTAGTTCTTTTTTTGCATCTTTTACTGGAACTGAAATTATGTTTTGTCCTTTGATTGATTTTGCTCCAGGTCCAAACATGGGATGAATGCATATTGGATTGATTTTTACTGGCATTTTTGATAATGATGCTACTACTTTGGATTTTTCTGATGATATTTCAATTAGATATGTTCCTCGCTTCATTTCTTTTGCAATCAATCTGATTATCTCTGGGGTTCTTCTTGTAGGTGTGCACAATACAACATAATCTGCTTTTAAAATTCCTCCTACTAATGAATTCGCTTGAATAATTCCTTTTCCTTGAATTTTATTTTCAGTATCATAACCTGTTACCTCAAAATCATTTGCTAAAAAATATTTTGCAAACCATTGTCCCATTTGACCTCCTATCCCAATTATTGTAATTTTCTTTTTCATTGCTTATTTCTCATCATATTACCAAGTATATTCATTCCCTCCATTAGTGTTTTTTCGGTTTGACATGCAGATATTCTAATGAAATTCTTGTATTCCCCAAAACCTTCTCCTGGTGCCACTGCTAATCCTTTCTCTAAAAGATTGTTTGCAAATTGCACTCCATTAAATTCCTCTTGGTTAACACGAGCAAAAATATACATTGCACCATCAGGTACCACAAAGTCCAAATTCATCTCTTTTGCCTTTTCAGTCAGTACTTTTAGTCTGGTTTGTACTGTATTAGTATTGTTTGATATGTCTGCTTCTAATGCTTTCATGGCAATATATTGAATAGGCTCAGAAACATTTGTGAGGCAAAGTGCTTCTAATTTTGATAATAGCTCGATAATTTTGGGGCTTGCAATAGCATATCCAATTCTAAATCCTGTCATTGCATGAGATTTTGAAAATGACTGAGTGATAATACTTTTATCATAATTATAGCAAAGTATGCTTTTCCATTTCTTAAATGCATATTGAGAATAAATCTCATCGCTAAGAATGTACAGATTGTTTTTTATTGCTATATTTACAATTTCATCTTGTAATTTTTCCGGTAGAATTTTTCCTGTTGGGTTATTTGGATAATTCAATACAATCATTTTTGTATTTGTGTTGATCACCTTTTCAATTTGTTCAATTGTAGGTTCCCATCTTTCTTCTAACGTGGTAGTTATAGTTCTGACTTTAATTCCTGCACTTAACGCACAATCCTTGTATGCAGGCCATGCTGGTTCTATGACGATTAACTCATCACCAGGATTTAACAATGTGGTGATTGCAGTAAAAATTGAAAATCGTGCACCCGGACTAACTATTATGTTATCTTGTGAAACATTTGCGCCAAACTTTTTAGATGCATATTTTGCAAGTGCATCTCTAAATGACGTCAAACCTTTCGCATTACCATATTTTAAAAATCCTTTGTCAAAAACTTCTTCAAGTGCTTTTCTTACAATTGGGGGTGGTAAAAAATCAGGTTCTCCAACTTCCATGTGGATAATTTTCTTGCCTTCTTGTTCCATTGTTTTTGCTTTAAGAAAAATTGATAGATGCGTTTGTTTGTTATCTGATTGTACTTTAATCGATTCATTAAGTAAAAAATTTAAAAATTTTGTTGCAATTGACTCGTTAAAATTCAACTCATTACATAATGTAATCACTTTTGTGCGTAGATTATCTTCTCGAGTTTCATCTGTGATTCCTTTTCCTATGTTTTTTTTGATTTCTCCAATTTCTTTAGAAATATCCGTTCTAGTTTTAAGCATCTTAATCATTTCAATAGTGATCTCATCCATTCTATTACGAAGTTGGTTGATATCTGACATGTCTCTATAATACGGGCTTAATTGCTCCAGATAAAAGAGCGTGATCTGCCAAAGTTAGAGATACCAATGAATCTACCACTGGTGGTGCTCTTGGAACTACACATGGATCGTGTCTTCCTTTTACCTGTAACATTGTAATTTTTTTGGTTTTGATATCCACTGTACTTTGTTTTTGTGCTATGGATGATGCAGGTTTGAATGCAATTCTTATTGTTATTGGCATGCCGTTTGATATCCCACCTAAAATTCCTCCTGAATTGTTAGTTTTTGTAACTATCTTTCCATTTTTTATGGTGTATAGATCATTGTTTTCTGAACCGTACAGTTTAGATCCTTCAAATCCAGAACCAAACTCTATTCCTTTTACAGATGGAATTGAAAATATTGCTTTACTCAAATCAGATTCTAATGATCCAAAAATTGGCTCTCCTATTCCAACTGGCATGTTTGTAGTGATTGACTCTATTATTCCTCCTAGTGAATCTCCTTTTTTTCTTGCATCTAGTATTGAATTCTTCATTTTTTTTGCTGTATTTTTTTCAGGACATCTTACTTCATTTTTATAAATTGAATTAATCATTTTTTCATCAAATTTGTTTTCCATTTTTATTTTTCCAATTTGTGTTGTAAATGAATTTGTTTCAACGCCCAACGCAACTTTTAATAATTTTCTTGCAATCGCACCGCCCATCACATGAGTAGCAGTTAACCTTCCGGAGAACCTTCCTCCTCCTCTATAATCATTAAAATGATTGTATTTTATCATGGCAGGATAATCTGAATGCCCTGGCCTAAGTTTTGTTTTCAAGTTTTCATAATCTGTTGATTTTTGGTCACTGTTCCAAATTATCATTGTAATTGGTGCTCCAGTGGTATATCCTCTAAACACTCCTGAAATAATTTCTACAATATCTCCTTCTTTACGTTGTGTCGAGATCAATGATTGACCTGGCTTTCTAAGGTCTAGCATTTTTTGAATTTCTTTTTCATCGATTTCTAATCCTGCTGGGCAACCGTCTAAAACAGCCCCTATGGATTTACCGTGACTTTCACCAAAACTAGTTAACACAAGACGCTGACCAATTGAACTTCCCGGCAACATATTGTGAGAGTAAATTGATGCTTATAATTCCTCATTGTGTAAAATAGTGAAAAATTTCCTAAATTGTGCTATGGTTTGGTACTTTTTGTCTTTGTTTAAAAATTATATTTTTTACTAAAATTACTTGTAATAATTACAAATAATTCTTAAATATCATGATAACGTATACAATAAGTGCAAAAACGTGCAAATTCTAACAAATGATTTGCGCGGCCCTGCGAAAAATACATGTTATCTACGCAAAAGGCGTTGCGGGTGAGGAGAATGCTTTTCACCCTATACAGGGTCGCGCCTCTTACCTCTTTTAATTAATTTTTTAAAATTGATTTTTTATTGGACTAGAATTTTTGCACCCAATTTATTCATCTCATTGATAAAATCTGGATATGATACTGCCACTGATTCATGGTCTGTCACAATGCAATTGCCTACATACATTCCTGCTATGCAAAATGCCATGAATAACCTGTGATCATTTTCAGAATTCAATGTTGCTCCTCTTGATTCATTTGGTGATTCTAAAATTAAACCATCTTCTTTTTCTTCTACTCTTATTCCAATTTTGACTAGTTCTCTAGCTAAAATTGAAATTCGATCTGTCTCTTTTAATCTTGCATGTTTTACATTTATGACTTCAATAGGATTAGTTGTTTTTAATGCTAGAATTGCCAGTGGTGGAAGCAAATCCGGTGAATTGCTTAAATCAAATCGTCCACCGTTAAGTTTTTCTGGTGATTGAATTGTTGTTTGTTCATCTTTTATTGAAACTTTTACTCCCAACTGTTCTAAGATGTCAATGAATACTTCATCACCATGAGGCAAGTTTCCCATTTTGCCATGAATTATAACATTTTCTCCATTTAATACTGATGCTGAAAGAAGTAATGCTAGACTTGAAAAATCTATTGGAACTGTAAATGTAGATGGTTTGTATACTTGAGGTATGATATTGTATTTTTTGTATGGAATTAATGTTTGTACTGTAACTCCAAAATTTCTCATTGTTGCAATAGTTGCATCAAGATATGGTTTTGAAACTAAATTTCCCTCTATGGTTAAATTAATTCCTCTTTCTGTTAACGGTGAACAAATTAGCAATGCCGAAATAAACTGACTCGAAAAGTTTCCTGGAATAGAAACGTCTCCACCCAAAATTCTTCCAGTTATTTTGATAGGAGGCATACCATTTGTTGAACTGCATTTAGCTCCTATACTTTCAAGTGCATCTAATAATGATTGCATTGGTCTTTTCTGAAGGCTCGAATCTCCTGTTAGCGTGATTTCTTTTGTGAATAGACTTGCAATCCCTGATGCAATTCTAATTGTGGTGCCTGAGTTTTTTGCATCAATTTCAGGCACGATTTTGTCTGTTTTTATGGGTTTTTTGACAATAATTGATGTGATTGATTCTTCAATTTCTGCTCCAAAATTTCTACACGCTTCAATTGTTGCAATCGTATCTGCAGAAAACAATACGTTATCTATTTTACTATCATTCCCTGCAAGTGATGCAAGAAAAATTGCTCTGTGAGAATAACTCTTATTTGCTGGGCATGTGATGTGTCCTGATATTTTTGATTTTTCTACTTTACAATTCATAAACTTCGGCCTTTTTATTATTAATTTTGGACACTATTACATTTCCTTCTAATATTGAAAACACTTTTTTGATATTTGATTCGTTTTCTTTTTTTGTTACTGCTGCAATTGCCGGCCCATTTCCTGAAACCGATGCCCCATATGCACCTTTTTCAAGTAAATTTATGATTATTTTTGGATCCGAATTCAATGTTGCAGCTGTTGCTAG
>JANPCQ010000092.1:0-4775 GCA_031431055.1 Nitrosarchaeum sp. | reverse complement strand
ATGGAAAACACTACAACATAATGGAATCTTATTTCCACCTGCTTACGAAGCACATGGAATTAAGATAAAGATCAAAGGAGAGAGTGTAGATCTTGATCTGAATCAAGAGGAGATGATATACCAATGGGCAAAAAAGAAAGACACCCCATATTCTCAAGACAAAATTTTTCAGAAAAATTTTACAGACGATTTTGCTAAAACACTGTCACCAAAATTTAAAAATATTTCATATCAAGATATTGATTTTTCACATGCCTACAAAATAGTCGACAAAGAAAAAGATTTCAGGGAGATGATGACAAAGGAGGAAAAAAAAGCATTAGCTATTAAACGAAAAGAATTACGCGAAAAACTGGTACAAAAATACGGCATAGCAATAATGGATGGAAAAGAAGTCGATGTTGCAAATTACATGGCAGAGCCCCCAGGAATTTTTATTGGAAGAGGAGATCATCCACTTAGAGGAAGATGGAAACCTCGTGTAACGGCAAAAGATGTTACACTAAATCTAGGAAAAGATGCCAAAATCCCAGAAGGAAACTGGGGCAAAATTGTTCATGATAATGATTCAATGTGGTTAGCGGGTTGGACAGATTACCTTACTGAAAAAAGAAAGTATGTATGGCTTGCAGACACTGCAGGATTAAAACAAGATAGAGACAAAGCAAAATACGAAAAAGCAGTCAAACTATCAAAAGAGATTGAGAAAATAAAAGACAGAATAGTAAAAGATATGAAAAACAAGGATCCCAAAATTAGCAGAATCGCAACTGTATGTTATTTGATTTATAGAACTGCAATGAGAGTGGGAGATGAAAAAGATCCTGACGAGGCAGATACAGTTGGTGCAACCACCTTAAGAAAAGAACACATCAACATCACAGATAATACAATAGAATTTGATTTCTTGGGAAAAGATAGTGTAAGATGGCAAGAAACAGTCAAAGCAGAAGGCAATGACAAACAATTCCAAGAAAATCTCAAGAGGCTAATCCAAAATAAAAAACCAAAAGATGAGATTTTTGAAGATATTACATCAAGACATGTAAATGCATATTATTCTAGTATAGTAAATGGATTAACTGCCAAAGTTTTCAGAACTTATCTTGCAACTACAATGGTGAAAAACTATCTCAAAGAACATGACAATATGAAAGGAAAAACACCAAATGAGAAATTATATCATGCAAAATTAGCAAATTTGGAAGCAGCAATAATGTGCAATCATAAAAGAACCATACCAAAAACATACGAAGATGTACTTGAAAAGAAACGAATCACATTAAAAAACATCAACAAAGAGCAACCTTGGAAAAAAACTCTAGACGCGTTAAAAAAAGCAGAGTTATCGGAAAATAAAACCGATGCACAAAAAAAGAATAATGCAAAAAAAATTAAAACGCTGAATGAACAAATTAAAAAGCAAAAAGAAAAACACAAAGAAAGAACCGAGAAACTACAGCTACAAATTGACTTGTCTGAAAAAACTAAAGATTACAACCTTGGAACATCATTACGAAATTACATAGATCCACGTATTTTCAAAGCATGGACTAACGAAGTAGGTGCCGAATGGGAGAAACTATACACTGCTGCACTACAGAAAAAATTCCTTTGGGTGCAAAACGAAAAAGTCAGCTGGTCAGAGTTAGCAAAAGATTAAAAATTCATGTAAAAATGATCAGAATCATTCAAATCTACATACGTAGCATTTAATTTCTCAAATTATCTGAAATACATTATGCCGGGGTAGCTCAGCCTGGTTAGAGTGCCAGTTAATTGGTAAACTCTACCGGTTCTTCCAAAAAAGGCAATACTCATAATCTGGAGGTCGTGGGTTCGAAACCCATCCCCGGCATACATAAAATACACATTACCTTATTTTTCAAAAATCTAATGTAACAAACTAATTTCCAATACACCACATACATGAAGAAAAATTCATAGATTTTGCATTTTCTAATGTATCGGGAGTAAAGTATTGTCTGTCTTGTAATTTCATCTCTACAATCTTACATTCTTTTTTCATGTTGGCTAAATGATGTACTAGAGTGGTTTGTTTATCACCTAGAAAACCAGCCATACTAATCATTCAGTTTTTTTCAAATGGGTCTTTTCATGCACAAGCACATTCTCAAAGGTATCCATCCATCCTTCCCAATGAAAAGTGCAATCCTTGCAATTATACTTCATTTTATTTTTCTTCCTGCTCAAGTTTCTTTTTTTCAGATTCTTTGAATGCGTTTACATCATCAGATGTCTTTTTTTGATTTCGTTGCAATTTTGCAAATAGTTTTTTTAACATACCTAATTAGGCTGCAACTAGGATATAAGGCAAGAATTTTCATGATCTGAGTTTTCAAACGCAGCTGAGTAGTTAATTCAGTCCTTCCTAATAGATATGCAAACTCACACCACTACGTTACGTGTATTACCTCAACGCTGCTTATAGAGATTCCATATTTTACCTAACAATACTGATTACATTCACTTTTTTGCAATTATCAAATCTACTTTATAGTTTAAAGTTGTGCGTGGATTTAGTTTTAGATTCCAGGTCAGATAAGAAGGCTTTTTTGTCTTCACAGCAATAGCAAACCCTAACTCTTCCAGACTTGTTCTTAATGCTAATTCATCAAGTGGTTTTTTGACGGAATTTTTGCCTCTATCAAAATCATAAGGATCAGATAATACAAAGTTACCTTTGAGAATTTGTTTGTAAATATGTTGCAGTAAATCTTTGGGCTCTACTACTTCTAAAAAATTTAATGCTAAAATCAAATCAAATTTTGTTTTACTAAAAACATCAGACATCAAATCAGCTACAAAATAATCTAAATTGTCTTTTTGTGTTTTTTTTGCAATACTAATTGCACTAAATGATCTATCAATTCCAAATACATTTTGATTAGAATCTGCAAGAAAACTAGTCATAATTCCAATAGAGCACCCATATTCTAAAACAAGTTTTGATTTTGGCATAGCATCTAATTTATTTTTAATTATAGAATAAAATTTAGATTTTTGACTGTTTTGATAAATTTTACTCCATCTTTCTTCAAGTGTTGTTCTATCATCAGTATTTCGTTTAGAATTAGATAGTGAATGTTTAAGAAATTTCTTCATTTTGTCATGAGATACAGAATTGTATAATTTTCCTCCCAACACCATACGTTCAGAAATATATTTTGAAAAATCATCCCAAATTATTGGAATTTTTTGAATTATTGGAAAACACAGTGTACATTTCTTGCATTCTAAAATTCCTTCTTCAATCTCTGTTTCTTTTTTAAATACATCAAGTTCTAATTTAGAACCACATCTAACACATCTTAGGAAATTTAGACTGAATTCATGCATTTTTGTATATCAAACTAATCAATTTGTAACTAATAATTTCTTTTAGATCCTAAAGAAGAATAATGTTAAATGTAGTATTTTGACGATTTTATGCGAATTGGGAGAATTTGAAGAATTTGCAGAGGCATTATTTGGACAATTGACTGTAGAAATCAATGAGGAAAAAGATATTGCCAAACTAGCAGACAGGGCAAAAGATGATCTTTCATTTAAAGTGAAATTTGAAGGATTAGAAAAAATAGCTCAAGAAGTCTTCCCATTACTAAAGAAAAAAGTTGAGGAATTTTTAGGAGTTAAAATCTCAGATGATTTGAAGATAGAGTTTCCGGATCTTACAGAATTAAAAAAATTAAAAGGTGAAAAAGTATTTTCAGATGAAAAATCAAAAGAATACGTAAGAGAGTTATTTGATGCAGTTGCAAATGAAGATCAAAAGAAAATAGCAGAACTGATGAAAAGAAATACTGCAAAATACCTTGTATATTCAACATATGCAATTCAGTACATCTCAAAGATTTCAACTACTTATGGAGATTATTTGAATTCGGTAATTTATCTAAACAAATTTGTGCTTTCCAGATACCCTCAAATCATTTTGCACAAACAAGGAGAGCCATATGAATCGAGATTTGCAAATGTCAATTCAGGTTATTTAGGAGCAGTAAAGATGACTGTTTTGGAAGAACAGATCCATTCAGCACAAGAAAAATTACAGCAAATAAACAAAAATGCAGCAACACAGGTCAATTTGATTAACGAAGAACTAGCAGGAATAATTCTAGAATTAGATAATCAAACAGTAAATAATCTTTCAGAATATTTACAGCTTCAAGCTGTGCCAGATGATTTTCCATTTGCAAAAAAAGCAAATCTATTTTTCTTCTTGAATCCAGATCATTTCTTAATTGAGCAAATTGGTCCAGATGTGATGACTTTCACACATGTGGAAATAGATCCTAAAATTTCAGATGCAATTCCACAATTATTAGATATTTACAAAAAATGGCTAATTCCAATTCAACAACATCATGCAGCTTTTACAATAATGGAAGGAATGGCAGGATTTGCTATAGAAAGCATACTAAAAGATGATAAAGATTTTCAAAATTATCTTACCACCTTTATGGGCACAGATTTCTCATCATATACGGTTAGAAAAAACATGGGAAGAGACTTTACAAAAAGCATTTATGAAAAATTAGGAAAAAATGCATTCAGAAAATTAATGGAAACCCCACCTAATACAAGAGAAATAAAAGATCCACAATTATACCTGAATAGGATAAAACAATAACAATTGCAAGAAAAATTTGATCCCCTAGTTGCAGAATGGCTTTCATTTGTGAAAAATCCAAACTTCAATCTAGTTGAGAAATGTCTCAAATTTGCTCAAATTCTAGAATATCCTGATCTAG
>JANPCQ010000091.1:0-3228 GCA_031431055.1 Nitrosarchaeum sp. | reverse complement strand
TCGAAAAATGCTCGAATCTCGTGTTCCATTAAAGATGAATTTAGAAAGATCAGTAGCAAAAGTTAGATCATAGTTTATTGGAAAAATGTTCATGTCAGCAGTAATTTTGTTTGGCTTTATATTTTCTATTAGTAATTTGTTCAAAGAATCATTAGGATTATTGGATGTAAAATAAAAGAACTAAAAATCGTTAGTTAAGAGATAAATCTTACAAGTAACCTTTAATCAAATCAAATTCCAAATATGCACCAACATAAATCAATACAGACACAGACGCAATTTCAATAGATAGAGGTATCAAGCCAATTCCTAGTTTTCTTCTTTTTATTATATTCCAAATTAACAAGTATCCTCTTGAAGTAGCAATAGAATATGCAACAAGTTCGATAAATCCAAACGATGATGCATATAGAATGTTTAATGGTGGAAAATCAGACAATGAAGGAGTTGTAGCTACTATAGAAGCAAATGCATAACCTGTTGACCAACCAGAAAACAATCCCCATGCAACTCCAAATCCTGGAATAAACATGGGCAATGCAAGAATAATATTATTTGCAAAAATTCCTACGACATCAATGCTTTCGATTAAATCCCCAAACTCTTCAAGAAATGCAGCAGAGTCATCATCACCTATTTCACTTAATGCCCCAATTTGATATGACGTAGTATACAAGCCCATAAAAATAAAGAATAAGGATATTCTTTGAACTATTAATTTCATTAATTACTTACGCTAATCACGCCAGTCTTTATTAGCTGTTCTATTC
This sequence comes from Nitrosarchaeum sp., assembly GCA_031431055.1. Taxonomy (GTDB): domain Archaea; phylum Thermoproteota; class Nitrososphaeria; order Nitrososphaerales; family Nitrosopumilaceae; genus Nitrosarchaeum. The sequence goes on along the minus strand of JANPCQ010000091.1, from coordinate 2,458 downwards.
CTTTTACAAAATCTTCGTCAGTGATTAAATCTTCAGACCACCACTTTGCGTTATTCTTAACCCAACTTGGGATATCTGAAGAAGATTCTGTTGTTTTCACATTTTTTACAGGAATTACATTTTCCTTGATAAGAAACTCTATTCCTTGAATGAAATCGCCATCATCTATTTGATCATTTGACCACCAACCTGCAGAGGTTTTAATCCATTTTGGAATCTCTTTGTTAATTTGTTGCTTTGGCTCTATTCTAACAATATCTTCAAATGTTTTTGTAGAGATATTTTGTTCAAGATCCCATGCCACAATTTTAATGCTTGATGTATCCATTGGATTTTGGAATTTAACTTTAAGTTGCAATACCCCATTGTATGCATCACGCTCTTTAATATCCAGACTTGCTTCTGAGAAAAATTGCTTAGGATCATTGATGATTAGGGCTCCATCTTTTTCATAAACTATTGATGTTATGTTTTCCTCATCTACTAGCAGTCCTCCAAAATCAAAGTAAATTTCAACATGTTTAACATTTGTAATTCCTTGGTCTTCATACAAATCAACATTCAATATCAAATATTCTTGTGTAGGTAGAAGTAATTTTTCATCAATGGATTCTAATGAAATTGGATCTAGTATTCCAGCAAAGCCATCTGAAGGATCTCCTAATGAAGTAAACAATGTCTTGCCTATATTTGGACTGGAGGGGGCATTTGTATTGCCAGGAGTGTTAGATGTAATTGAACCGGCCAAAGCGCCTAATGCAAGTGCCCTTACACCACCTACTGCAAATTTAGAAAAGTGTGTAACGTCTGCATGTGCAAGGTAAGTAGTACCATCTATTAGAGTAATGGTAGTTTCTAAAACTTCATTTTCACCTGCTTCATTTGGAGATTCGATAATTCCATCATCATCCATATCATTAACTATTTTTACTTCATCTAGAGTTAGGTTTTCTGCTTCCAAGTCTACTAAATCAAAGATAAATTCAATCTCACATGGATTATCAACTGTACAAGGATTTTCGCCTTGTGGTGAAATTTCAACGGTGTCACCTAAAATTCCAATTAGCGCGGTATTTGCATCATCAGGTATGTCCTTAAGTTCGGTACTCTCCATAGTAAATGTCCCACTGGAGCCTTCATCTAATGATAGCGAAGTAACAATGCCTGAAGGCAATGTGGTAGTTGCAGTACCACCGCTAGAAACTGGGATCAATTCTACAAAGTTTCCAAAGGATCCAGTTAATGTAGGAGATGTGGAGGTAGAAGGTGCTGAACCGCCTAGAGTTTGTATATTTGCACTAGCCTTTGCAATTACTCTTAACTCATTGATTTCAGGTGGCTGTTCTAATGTAATTTCATTAATTGTAATTTGCAGATTAATACTATCAATCCATTTTCCAGCATAGTCATCACCAATGGATTGAGTAAAGGTGAAGAGTTTGTCAAGGTCTTGTCGTGTTAAAGCATCACCAGGAGTTGGGTCTTTTTTGTTTGTTGATTCTGAAAATCTTAAATTAATTACATCGCCGTTTGAATAAACAGCATCAAGAGAATCAGGATCATCTGCGACCAATGACTTTATGGATGGTCCAGGACTAAGTCCAAATGTTCCTTGTAATGGTGGAGATACAGATACGGATGAAAAAGATGTTCCTGCGGCATCTTTTAATTTTGCAGTACCTTTGATTTCGGCAACAACAACACCTATCGCATTATTCTCTTCAGGCATAGTTTCACCCGCAGCGTTGATAATTGTGATTTTTAGTGTTGTAGGATTAAGCCATGTTCCAGTTAAAGTAGTACCTAAATTAATTGAACTGCCTCCAACACTTGTTTTAAATGTCAAAAGTGAATTGATGTCAGAGACACTAGGCTGATTTGTTGATTCTGAGAAGAGAATTCGGATTTCATCTCCAGAACTATAACCTGTATTGCTTAATGGATCACCAATGGTCATAGAAACAATTTTTGGTCCTTGTTTACTACCAAATGTTCCTTGTATAGATGAAGACTGAGAAATAGAATTCAAAGAGGTTCCTAAAGAGTCTTTTAATACAGCATTTGCATTGATTTGCAATCTGAATGTAGAGCCAGCTATTCCATCTGTAATAGGTACAGTAGCTCCAGATGGATTCACAACAGTAATTCTAAATGTAGTAGGATCTATCCACATTCCTGTGTAATCTGTTCCCAATACATGCGTAAATGAAATTAATGAATCGACTTGGGATTTGGTGATTTGTGTATTTACAAGATTAATTGGAGACATGTTTGTTGATTCTGTGAATTTTATTAAAAGCACATCACCAGGATCAAGTATAGTATCATCACCAAGTGGATCACGTGCAGTCACTGAAACAATGGAAGGGCCAGTTTTGTCACCAAATGTTCCATCTAATGGAGGAGATGTGGATTTAGAAGGTGCTGAACCACCCTCTGATTGTATATTGCCAGTAGA
>JANPCQ010000090.1:0-9360 GCA_031431055.1 Nitrosarchaeum sp. | reverse complement strand
CCACTAAGTGGGATATTGATGCTAGTCATGATGGATGCAATGGTGCCAAAGAGGTAAAATATGCAAAGAGTAAGTAGAAAACCAAAAGAGATTGCAGAAAACGAGTTCGTACCAAAGAAATCAATCCTAAAAAATGAGATAGTGAAATCAATCATGTTTTCACTTATTGCATCAGTTAGCGTAATTCTAATCAGTCTTAAATTTTCAGAATTGGTAGGATCAACTACAATCAAAGATGTTGGGATAATCTTTGGAATTATGGTTGGAATCATTCCATTAACAATACATCAATTAAGAGAAGTTCAAAGAAGAGACAGCATAGATAGAAACATGCCTGTGTTTTTATTGGCATTATTAAGTTCAGTTCAAAGCGGGTCAAATCTTATCAAAGCAATAGAGCAGGCAGCTGAAAGAAATCTAGGTGCTTTGACTCCTGAATTAAAAAATCTCAAGGCAAATATCAGTTGGGGCACACCAATTGACGAAGCATTTGAGAATTTTGCAAAAAGAACAGGAACAAGAGTATCAAGGCGTGTAACAGTACTGCTTGAAATGGCTATGAAGATAGGAGGAGATGTTAGTGAAAATTTAGAGATGATTCAAAGACATGTTTCAGAGATGCAAAATATTGAAAAAAGTAGAAAGTCAGCTTTGCAGCCATATACATATACAATTTACATTTCATTTGCAGTGTTTTTAGCAGTTGCAGTATTACTAACTACAAGCTTTTTTACAGAAATTGAAAAAGTTCAAGACGGGTTATTAGCAGCAGGGAACGGTAATGGTAAAGAGGGATTATTTAGCTCATTAGCTGATATGGATGTATCAAAATTAGAAGCAGCATTATTTAACATGGCAATAATTGAGGCAGTCTTTGGAGGAGTAGCTGCAGGAAAAATTGGGTCTGGATCTTATGTTGCTGGAACAAAACATGTTGTTGTAATGATCATTATGGCAGTAATTGCATTCAATGTGTCATAGCGATCATTTCGGATATTTTTAGCGATAATTATTACAAATGCACACACGCCAAGTGAATGTATGTAAGAATTCAGACATCGTTGAGATGTTAGTTGTACACATAACAAGCTGATCCTTTAGTTCCCATTAATGGTAATAACATACAAGATGAATGTAATAATATATGATAAACTAGTAAGTCATGCGGAAATAATAAAAGCAATCAAACAAAATTTTTTCATGGATAAGTCAGGTGATAAAACAAATTGATGTCATATCAAGATCAAATAAGCAGTATAACATCAGAATTAGAAATAATTTTAGATCTTGAAGAATTAGAAGCCAAAGTTTATCTTAATTTGTTAAGAGCGGGTCCAATCACAGCAAGTGCGCTTGCAAAAGAATTAGACATTGACAGAGCACGCATGTATAGAACCGTAGACAAGCTAGTAAGTAGAAATATTATTTCAACAACACTTTCCAGCCCCAAATTATGTATTGCTGCAGAGCCACAAGATGCATTGAAAATAGCACTAAGAAAAAAAGAAGAGGAAGTAAACAGAATAAAAAAAGATGGTGAGGCAATTATTGAAAAAATCAACAGTGAGATCACAACAAAACTAGGCACAAATGTTCCAACATTCAGAGTAGTCCAGGGCAGGGGCAATATTTATGCGGACATTGCACAGTTAATTGAAAATTCATCAGACATAGTATACATTTCAACAACACTGGAAGACATATCTAGAATGTATCATAGTGCAATACCTGAAAAGATCATGCTTTGTGAAAAAAGGGGAGGCAAAGTCAGATTACTTGTAGAATTAGATGATCCAAAACTGATCACATTTGTAAAAAGATTCAATGCAACTGAAACTAAAATTTGTAAACTTCCTTCAAAAGGAAGAATGGTGGTTCAAAAAGACAAACAGATGATAATGTCAGACTCTGCAACTGCAAGTCAGATGTCTTCAAATTCAGAATCGGATTTTTCTTTGTGTACAAATTCATCTGAAATGGTAAGCAACATACACAGTCTATGCAGTCTACTATGGGAGACAGCCCAACCACTAACAACATTGGATGTAAAAAACTATATCAAGAAAACAAAATAAGTTTAAATCAAAAAACATATTGTTTTAGTGATAAATCATGAAATAAGGAGTTTTTGAAAAATAAGAAATAGAAAATAAAACAAAAATTATAAGATATCTGATGGATTGTAATTACCGCGGTTTTTTAGTCTCCCGAATCTCTTTATAACAAATGCAGCTGTTTCTCGTACATCAGAATTGGGATCATTAAGTGCTTCCGTGATTAAAGATTCTGTTTCAAATGCACGCATTAATCCAAGTGATTCAATTGCTTCATGTTTTGCCAATATGCTAGGATTACGTAGTGCAGTATTCACTAATGTTGGAATTTTATTTCTCATATTTCTTGCAGCAACTTGAAAACAAGCTTCATGTTTTACTACGCCATTATCATCATTATCTAAAACCCATCCCAAAATATCAGATATTTTGATAAACATTGGATCATCTTGTTCTTTATTTTCTGCTAATTCGCCTATTAACCACACAGCATCCCAACGTTTTGATTCATCTTTTTCATTTTTCAATATATGTTCACATACAGAAAATCTTTCCTCAGGAGAAAGTGAGCGAATATTATTTTCATCAAGTAACTCGATAGCCATTACCATATTTGGGAATAAGGGGGTTTTTAAAAATAACGAATAATAGAATATAAAGACAAGAACAACAGGCTCAAATGAATATTAGCAAATTTAGAAACAATCTATTTACAATATCATTCTAAAATATGAGAAGACATCAAAAATAATTAATTAAGAATTGTTTTTTACTACGGCATTCTTTTTTACAATATTTACACAACTTTTGCTTCCGCAATTACATTGAAAAACTTGAAATGGATTCATAAAAGGCAAATAATTCCAAGTTATTTCTTCATCTTTTTCAATATTCCTTGCAGCAATGATCATTGTGGGATTGTCAATAGGATAATCCAATGTATTTGGTTCACAACTATGATTCATTAATCGTGTATCATCAGTATCCATATAATAATAATTACCTATTTGATAGCAATGATCTATCCAGTCTTGTTGTTCATGGGATGACAGATTTTCTAGCTCAGTTATAGGAATCATCTTCACTGTATCAGTTGTTGGAGCCCAAATTATTTCATCTTTGAAAATTATTTCTTTGGCAAATAAACCAAAATGATTAATCTTTGAGATATCACGTTTTTCGATTTTGATATTTAGCATTTGATGTGAATTAATGGATAAGATTAGATAAACTTTTTAGATATTTCATATGGTAATTCAAAGGGATTTTTTATGTTTGTATAATGAATAAAGAATTAACAGATATGATGAATACCAAAAAAGATTAACAGGATGCTCCAGAGTATATTCATCTATTACTTCAATATAGTAATACCAAGTATCTCCAACAACATTCAACATAATTCCTAGAACTAGAACTAACCACGCTGTTCCGATTAATCCACCCTTAAAAATTCTGGCGGTATGAATTGAAAGACCCAAAGTAGTTGATGCCGCAGCAACAAAAATTATGCCATAATAGAAATCAAAACTACCAAAATCATACAGTGTCAAGTAAAGATATACAGATGTAATAATGGATGGAACCCCAACTAATGTCAATATGCCAATTTTTGTGATTTTTGGAGCAAAGAATTTGATATTAATTATTAAATAAATCACCAATGCAGGATAAAACACAAAAAAGAATACATCAGCAATTGACGGATATGGCTCTAACTCTAAAATTTGCTCATATACAAAATAAGAAAGCTCTGCAAAAAACATCAATGTAAATGCAATTCCTAACATATTGTACGCTTTTGAATATACCAAAGTTCCAGCATACCTTCTTGCGATAATAAAAGCAAAAACAGAAACAGATGCGGGAATAATCATTGAAAATCCATAGATTAGCGAATCAGAACCTTCAGAAATATTTACTAAAACATGGAATCCTACTACAATTGCACCAATGATACATAATACCTTATAATTAATTGGACTTCCTAGTCTCTCTGGAACTATATCAACAGTTAATTTCTTCAAATTTAAATTTTAATCTCACAGATATTGTACAGTTAATTTTTTTAAGATAAACATATTAAAATAAATTAATTTGGAATTACGTTTAATATTGTACTTTCCTGGAATGATGTCTTTTTTAATTGAATTTTAACTACAACCATATTTTTCTCAATGTCCATTTTTACATTATTAAATATAGTTTCATACTTTTTTATTTTTTTACCATCAGTAGATACTTCATGTCCATTTGAAATTAGTAGACCATTATCAATTAACTGATTTATTTTTCTATAACCAGATGTTTGAGGAACTTTGCAGTGTTCCAAAATAGTTGCAATTATTAGGGATTCATCTAAGACAGTATCAATTATTGCCTTTTTATCTTCATCTGCAAATGACTCTAGAAATATTTTGGCCAGTTCTTGATCTTTAATTGTAATCCAGTTATCAGTTTCTTTCTTTTGTTGTTTTATATCTATTATATTTTGTAAGAATTTTGTCTCCAAGCCATCTGCACCTGCTCCAAAAAACTCTCTTAGTACACTATCAAATTTGTAAAAATCCTTTATTGCCTGCGCAATGCCCATACCGTGACGCTCCATTAATCGTTGTTCAATTTTATTTAATGTTGCTTTACCAAGATTTTGCTCAATAGACTTACGTAAAGATGGGGCCAATAAATTATCCAGACTATTTTCCAATAGCATTATTGCATAAATAATAAGTATTAAACTAATTGGAGTATATTTTAGAAATAACAGATCTTGAAAATTGGATATAAAATAATATTTTTAATTGTTTCAGGAATATTTTTTAAAAATAAGATCTAGTAATTTTTAGGATCAAAGGCGCTATTACGCATGAATCACACATAACAATACAATTGAATACATTGTAGTTATTTGTACAAAGTAGTAAGTGTTTGGATATAACATACCAATGCATATCACCAAAAGTGGGAATGAGTAAGTAGTAAAAAATGAATAATACACACGTAATACATGAGGTTTGGGTAAATTGACAGTACAAGAAAACAGGATTCTTAGAAAAACAGACAATGTGTCGATCAGAATAGATTCAGACTTGAATAATAAATTGCATGAAAAATGTATTGAACAAAAAATCAGTCTCAACACTTTGATAAATCATCTTTTAGAAAAGCAAGTTAATTGGAATGAATTGATTAATGAGATGGGATGGATTTCAATGTTTAGATCTACATTTTGTGAACTGATGGATTCCAATTCTAAGGGAACAATACAAAAAATTGCAGAAACAACAGGTACTATTGATCTCAAAAACTCATTGAACTATTTTTATGGTTATATCAATCTAGAATCTGTTTTGGATCTATTCAAGAAAAGATGTCAAAACATGAATGTGCAATTTAGAGTAATCCCAATAAACAATACAATCAAAATAATAATTCAACATGATCTTGGTGAAAACTGGCCTTTTTTCATAGTAACACAAATGAATTCAGTATTAAATGAAATAGGATACAGAACCATCAATGAGAATTATAATAATCAAGGATTCTCATTTGAAATTGTTAAGGTGGAGGATAAGTAAAAAAATAGGCTCAGGTAGACCCAAATTTTTCACATATAGTTGGAAATAGTATTAAAGATCGGACTCATTTCCAACTATGGGAATGAGTGCATTAGACTTTGTAAGAAAATCCCATTATGGGTATTACTTTATCATTTTAGCTGCAGCATTAGCAGCATTAATCCATGTCATTTGCAAACCAATGTTAGAAGGCGGAAACAACCAAGTAGAGATCAACCCAATAGTATTGGCTTTTTTGATCTATTTTATCTGTGGAATATTCTTTACACCGTTAGCAAGAAAAACACATGGAAGTTCCAAATTTGGAAGAAGGGATATAATATTTATCACATTAATTGGAATTGCAGAAGTTTCAGGACTAATAACATATTTTTATGGAATAAGTACCGCGACCGCAGTAAACGCTTCAATATTTAGTAATAGTGAAATCATTTTTACCCTAGTTATTGCCATGTTGATTTTTAAAGAAAGATTACAAATCAAAGAATGCATACCATTCTCAATGATCATCATAGGAATGATGATCATACCAATAGGAAACGATCTTTATCAAAACAATTTTGTATTGGACAGTCTTGTGACTGGAGATTTATTGATAATTTTTTCAGGATTGCTGTATGCAATAGATATCACTTTGTGCAAATATTTGGGAGATAAATTTGATGTGAAAAAAACAGTGCAGATATTATCATTCATTTGTGCAGCATTTACAATTTCAATTATTGTATTATTTCAGATCCCAATGAATGTGGAGTTAGCACAATTACCAAATATTTTGATAATGTCCATAATTGGCACTGGAATGTCCACATTGTTTTTCTTGATGGGGTTAAAACTCATTGGAGCAGTAAGAACAGTACTCTTGTATTCAACCACATCAGTGTTTGGCATATTATTTTCAGGACTAATTCTCTCTGAAGTAATTACACCTGTAGATATATTTTCAGCCATGTTAGTTATTGCAGGCATATTCTTGTTAAGAAATAAACTTGCAGGAACAGAAGAAAAGGTGACTGAGACAGAAATTATCAATAAAACAAATGCTGGACATGTGGTTTTATCTAAAAAAACCATTACCAGATTTAACAAAGTCAATACAATTTCGATTAAAGAAAAAATTAATAGTATATTTCCAAATTGTGGCATAGGTTAACGCCTAGAAAAGATAGTTACCACAAGAAGAAATCAGTAGAGGGCATGATTAGCACAATACAAGATCTTTTGATAAATATACCATTTTTTACAAATATTCAAAAAAATAGGCATGGTAAAAAGCAAAAATTTTCTAATTGTAGCTATTTGTAAGTATTTGTGTACAATTACACGATCAGAGTTATAAATTAAAAATAGTAATTTCCAATAATGGAAATAATATCAAGCATGCTGCAATTAGGCAATTTTCCCGTAGATAAAGCAAATTATGATGAAATTAAGGATTATTTTGGAACATTTGGATTAACAGCAAATCAAGTAAAGGTATTTTTTTACCTTGGAAAAATAGGTCAACGATCAGCGTCAGATATTGCAAAGGCAGTAGACATTCCAAGAAGTGAAACATATCACTTGTTAACAGCACTTCAAAACAAAGGAATAGTTTCTGCTACATTTGAACATCCAATTAAATTTTCAACCCTGCCAATTCAAGAGGCAATTCATGTTTTAGTTAGCATAGAAACAGAACGATTAAAGAAATTAAAAAAATCAGGTCCAATTTTAGAAGAATTATGGGGGAAAATTCCAAGTTTAGTTAATGATTCGGATGATGAACCTGAAGAAAAATTCCAAGTGTTACAAGGTGGAAATCAAGTAATTAGTAAGATATTTGACATGATTTTAAATGCAAAAAGTGAATGTAGAATTCTAGGGTCAGAAAAAGACATGATGAAATTTTATCATGCCAATTTCTTTGAAGCACTAGAAGAACGATCAATTGATTACAAAATACTATCATCTGTTTCAAAAAAATCAGAATATATTTTTGAGAATATGGACAATACAAAAATCAAAGAATTGTGCTCCACGGTAAAAGATAATCTCTGTTTCTTGATTAAAGATGATGACGAAGTACTCTTTTTTATAAAAAATTCCACTGGAAACAACAAAGAAATGAGAGCAATTTGTACAAATTCAGAGACAATAATTTATTCAAAATCTCTACTGTTTAACAATTATTGGTCAAATGAAAGTAAAGGGGATTCAAATTGACACGATGCACATGTGGATATTGTACAAATGATAAGGACAGTTTTGTTGTTCACTTAGTAAATGGGTGGAATGATCTTAGAAAAGAACATTTCATTAATTAGATACAGAAAAAAATTATTAAATCAGGGATTCATCACTTACTTCGATTGGTTTTCTGCCCATAAAACCTGAATCTTTTTCGTGCCAGAATTTTATTTCAGTCTCACCGTATTTCCAACAAAGCCAAACTTCTTCATCAAATCTCTTTGATGGAAAATCAAGTAGTCCTTGTTCAATGCCTTTAACAACAACACCTGTATTTTCAAGTATTTCTATTGCTTCATAAAACTTGATTATTGCAGTATTGAGTTTTTGTTTGAGTAAAACAGATTCTTTAAATGTACTTGTAGCACTAAGCCCCATCTGCAGTTCTTGTTCTATTTTGGAAACCTCGTTCTTTTTTGCCAAGGTAAACTCAAATTTTTTGATCACATCAGGTAATGCCTGATTTGCCTCATTTTTGGTAAAATATGAAAACATGTAGTAACCATTGTTTCCTTAATTAAATATCTTAGGTGCAAATTTATTAACAATAATTTTAGTGTCAAATTATGAATGAAGAGCAAATAGAGATGTTAATTACTCAAACTATCAATGGTGCAGTTTTAACAATCCCAGCTTATCTAGAAGACATAAAACAAAATCAAGAAATACTCAAAGTTGAGAACCCACAAGAATTTGTCTACGGAATGATAATGGGAATGACGTTGGGAATGAGTGGCGCCTTGTTAAGTGCACAAGAAGAAATGCCTACAGCCGAAGAACAAATGAAAGTAAGAGATATCATATACAAGTATATTCCAGAAATTAGAGAACAGATCTTTAGTTGATAGAATTTACCAAAATTGAAGAAAAGTTTCTTCAATCCATAGAAGAAGCAAGAATTGCGACATCACATGCAGATATTCCACATGTAAAACCAGTGTCATTTATTTATAATGATAATATTATTTTTATTGCAACTGATTATCAAACCAGGACATTCAAAAATGTGAAAATAAATCCAAAAGCAAGTGTAACAATTGATGTTTATGAATCTGGAAAACACAAAGCTGTTTGCATTCAAGGAAAAGTAGAGGTTGTGGAAAAAGGACAAGAATTTCTACAAATATACAAAATGTTTGAAAAAAAATTTGCATGGGTCAGAAATGAACCATGGAAAGAAAACGAAGCACCGTTTCTGAAAATTATTACCACAAATAAAACAAGTTGGGGGTTAAAATAATAAATTATACTAAAAAGAAATAAGATAAATAAAGAGACACAAATAATTTTAAAATAGATGTCAAATAAAATAAAATGCTCACATATTTTGGTACAAAAACAAAGTGAGGCAATAGCAATTCATGAACGCCTTAAAAATGGAGAAAAATTTGGAAAGTTAGCAAAAGAACTATCAATTGATACAGGTAGTGCAAAAAAAGATGGAAACTTGGGATATTTTACAAAAGGAATGATGGTAAAGCCATTTGAAGAAGCTGCAT
>JANPCQ010000089.1:0-4750 GCA_031431055.1 Nitrosarchaeum sp. | reverse complement strand
TACATTTTAGAAGTGACTTCTGGATTTGTAGATAAATTCAACATTACAAAAGATTCAAAGCTAAATATAATTTCCATTTAGAATTGCAAAACCTTATGTTATAATAATAATTCAACCAAATAAAATGAACAAGAAAATTCTCATACCTGTTATTTTTGGAGTTATCATTACAATAATTCTAATTACTATACTAGTTCCTATGAATCAAAAACCAATCACAGTAACTGAAAAACCAATAAATGAAAAACCAGTAACTGAACCAATTCCAATAAGAGATAACCCAATTCCACTAAATGATACTGTAATTCCAACGAACAACACTGCAGTTCCAACTAAACCTATCACAGCACTTGATCTTTCCTATGTTGATTCAAACTCTCTTATGAAATCCTCACTTGCTTCAAAAGGAGTCTCCATGTCTAGTGCATTAAAAATATCAGGTGGCTCTATTGCAAAATATTGCACTTTCTATGGTGATGTTGAGAAACAAAATTCCATTGAATACTGTACCTCAACAGAACTAAAAGATTCAGATGGCAAGTTTCTTGGAAATATTCACATGATTGGCAGCATGGATTCACCTAATGCTGTATTGGGGATAATCCAAACAGACCCATACATGTCTAGTCTAGATGATATCAAGTCAATTTATCAAATCATGGTGGAATCACTTGTGTGTGATTGCTGGCAAGATCAAAAACCAGGCAATCTAGAGTCAGTCTCTACTTGGATTGATGCTGCAAAATCTCATCACTTGGAAGCAACGGGCACTACCAGTAGCTCCAAAATTACCGGCTTTGCCCAAAAACAATTACTCTTAGAAGTCACTACAAACACCGAAGGGTATCTTTGGAAATTCATAATATCAAACTAAATCCAAGATATGTACAGAATCTGTATGAGTGGAATCTATGATTGATCAATTATGGTTAATCCCATTGGGATTTGCAGCTGGAATACTAGGATCTATGATTGGCCTTGGCGGAGGAATTATAGTTGTACCTGTCTTGACATTTTTTGGTTTTTCACCAACACTGGCTGCAAGTAACAGTCTCTTTGCAGCCTTTAGCAATGCAGTTGGCTCTACAATTTCATATTCGCGTCAAAAAAGAATTGATTACTCCATTGGATTAAAGCTTGGACTCTTGAGTATTCCTGGAACTATTTTGGGGGCATATCTGTCCAGTGATGTAACTCCTGGAATATTCAAAATATTATTTGGATTGGTATTGGTCTCTTCTGCAGTCTATATATTTTTGAGAAAAAAAATAGAGACCAAAGAAAAAAATCTCACAAAACAAATGATTGTCTTTGTTATTTCTGCAAGCTTTTTTGCTGGAATAATCTCGTCTTTTTTTGGAATAGGTGGAGGGACTGTCTTTGTGCCCTTAATGGTAGTAGGAATTGGAATGACTATGAAAAAAGCTGCACCTACATCACAGTTCATTTTGCTCTTTGCATCTCTTTCTGGAATTATCGCTCATAGCATATTGGGCCATCCTGATTTTCTCCAGGCAGGTCTATTAGCTGCAGGTGCATTTTTTGGAGGAATAATTGGTGCACGACTTTCTTTGGATATCAAAGAGCGTTCACTACAAATTCTAGTTTCTGTAATAATCATTATAGCTGCAATCAAATTGTTTTTTGATTCGGCAACTGAAAATCTGTTAATTGGCGGCTAGAGTTATTATCTATACTATCAAAGTTGGAAATTGTGAGTTCTCTAATATGTTTGGCACTGATATGACTTTCATGGTCAAAAAAGAAAAAGAGATTGCAAAAGAATGGAAAAAAGTAGAACAAGAAGAGATGAAAGAAGAGGGTCATCAGTTAGATCTCAAAGAAAATTATGAGCAAGATGAGGAAAACGAATCCGAATTCGAAGACTAGCATTCTAAATTTATCTCAAAAACTGGTATTATTTTTAATGTTTTAATGAAATTTATGAATTTTTTATATCTGAATTAAAAGTATATTGCAAGAGTTCACCAAAAAGTGATTTTTTTCTACGTTTGTTTTTTAATATCTTGTTTTGTATTTTGTCACTCATTGAGTCAGGGATGTCTCGCGGTGTTAGCTGGAAGCCAAATAGCTCACATAAACTAGTTAGCACATTTCATTTGCCTCCACTTTTGAGGGGGCATCATAAAATCAAATAATGTGGAGCCTATTTCATAAAATTTGCTTCTCTGTGTCCATCGCATTCTTGGAGTAATTCTCCATAATCGTTGACGGTACAGCTGCAATCTAGGTTCATAAGATATGAATTTTATTATTGCATTAAACCATTACTACAAAGTTATTAGATTACTGAAAAAGAGTTTAGAAAATCAATACTATGGAATCTAATTACTTTGACCATCTTTTCCATCAAGGATTGATTCAAGTTTTTCTGTGATAATATTATGGACTATGATTTCCATTGGAACTGATGACTAGGTTACTATTTTTTTAATTCGATACCAGTTTTTCTTTGATAGTACTATTATCTCTCCGTCTTGCTTTGTTCCTTCGTAATCTATTGCGATTTTCCCAAATTCCTCATCATTGTCTTCTTTTGCAGATACAACAAATTTTATCTTCAATACCTCATCTGTGTATAATGGCTTTAGAAACCTACTACTTCTATTCTCCCACTCTGAGTCTCCATCAGTTCCAACAAATATGATGTGATTTCCATAAATTTGACTCAGTCTGGTAAACTCGCCCTCCATTCTTGATAGAATGGCTCTGCCTGAAACTAGTTTTTGTTTTGTATTTTGTATGTCTTCTAAAAACGCATTTTTTATTCTGGAAAACTTTAGATATTCTGTTAGTTCTTTTTCTGAAATACTGCATGTGGAAAAAAATTGATCTCCGACTTTGAACTCGGAGAATTTTTTCATCCTTATCTTGATTCATCAACACAAAATGTGACTTCAGATGAAGATGCAGCATTATCTGATACTAGGAAATTCAACGCTTGGGCAATTCTCTCGTTGTTTGGTTCCACTCCAGTAACTGAACCCGGAAATATTGAGAATATCCTAATCTTTGAATCAAGCACATCACTTAGTTCTTGGTTTACTGTAGTTGTAAATGGTCTTAGTGCTCCGCGAAATACCTCTACTTGTGCTCTTTGCAATCCCGTGACTTTTGCACCCGATGGTAAATCCGGCCCAATTATCATCATGGCCCCTTTTGCATTCTTGTATAATCGCGGATCTTTGTCTCCCCCTGGAACAAACTGCTCTAGTGCTCTTTGTCCAACTATTGCAGGGGTTGTGATGAATTTTTCAATTAATTCTTGCCATTTTGCTCTTGATAGTTCTGTTAATTTTACAATATTTGGCAGTTTTCCTGTGATATGGATTACTGCTAGTATACTACCAATGTTTGTCTTTGCAGTATTTAGCCATCTCTGGACTTCATCTGGATTCTTGAGATTTACTATATGGGAATGGAATTTTCCGCTAATGTATTCTTGTAATTCTTTTGGAGTTGATTCAGAGATAAAACATGCAACTTTGCCGCCGTTTTTTATAACATGTTGTGCCAGATATTCAACTCGCTCTGCATCTGATTTTTCAGTCGCATCAATTGTAAAGACTACTGATCTTCCAGTAAAGTCTGGTTGGTGCACACCCGGAGTGGTGGTACCAATGTGTGGTTTGACTGGATAAAATACTCTATCTCCTGGAATTATTTTACCGTTTAGAATTTTTGCAATTTGATCATCACATAGATTCAAAACAGATTCTGCAACTTGTCCTTGTGATAGAAATTGCTGGTCTGCAATCATGTGTGATGTGTTGTTTTGAACTTTTTCTGCAATGCTTTGAATTTTATTTAATAAATTGGCAAGTGTAACAGTTAGTTTTTCAATGTCTTTTTTGTTTTCTTGTGCTAGTTTTTGCGCAGCTTTTGCAATTCCATTTTTAATTATATTTTGGTCTTCGCCTAATAATGGTAATAGTTCCTTGTTTGCAGCATCGACTTGAACTGGTGTCAAGTCCTCAAAACCGCTTACTCGTAAAAATTCTGCTGCAGCTTTTGGGTAAACTGTCTTGTAAATTCTATCTGAATGAACGGGACCTGGATTTGTTCCAATTGATATAATTTTTTTATCTGTTAATTCCCAAGACATTGCTTCTACTAGTCTGTTTTTTGCGCCTTGTGATGCAGTGTATGGGCTTCTAAACCTGTATGGTCTTTGCTCCAGTGGTCTTTCTTCTGTGAAAAATGTTGAAATTGTAACAATCTTTCCATTTTCTTTCATTACTTTTAGTGCTTGAACTGACCCCCAAAATGTTCCAGTCAAGTGAATGTCAACTGTACTTTTGAACTCCTCTATTGGTGCATTTGCAAAGCAAGTGACAGGTCCTGAAACCCCTGCATTATTAATTATGTAATCAACTGTAATGTTTTCTTTTTTTAGTGTATCAAACATATCATTAATTCCAACTTCATCACTCACATCAACACCGGAGAAAATTCGCACAGTGGCACCGCTATTTACTTTGGAAATTATTTCTTTTAGCATTACTGATGTTTCTTCTAATGGCTCTCGTCTTCTACCTAAGATAATCACACTGGCGCCGTTTTCAATAAATTTTTTAGCAATGGCTTGTCCAATTCCAGTTCCACTGCCTGTTACTAGAGCAACTTTGCCCTGAAATTTTAGCATAGACATACGAAACTTTTGTGTTATTTAATTGGATTGATCTCTACGAGCAAATAATTTCTTGATATCTTTATTTGTGGGTATAGT
>JANPCQ010000088.1:0-3908 GCA_031431055.1 Nitrosarchaeum sp. | reverse complement strand
GAAATACCAACCGATGATAATGATGAAGAGTCATGATTTTTAATCAAAGATGGTTCATTTATCTTAATTTGTAAAGTACCAACAGATGGAGAACCATGACCTGCAGTATCAACAAAAGTCAACACTAATGTGGTAGGACTTGTCCAACTTCCAACATAATTATTACCCATGGATACTGGATTTCCAGTTTTCAAAAATGTAAACAAGGAATCAATACTAGTTTTTTCTGCAGCATTTGGTCTATTTGTTGCCTCATTAAACACTACAGTGATTGTATCTCCGTCTGAAAATCCTAAACCAGTGCCACCCGCCTCAATAGATGAAATTATTGGTCCAGGTGAGGGTCCAGCATCTTTTGGAATAAATGATACAAGTTTTGATTCTCCAACAAGACCTTGCTGTGAGGTACCTGCATTAACAGTAAAAATAGAATTTGGTTGTGAGATAATAGTTCTGTAAATTAATGAATATGCAAAATTACTTCCTGCACTTGCTCCACCTTGACTACTCATTTCAAACTGATTACCAGATACTGGAATTCCATTTTCATTAATGTTATATTGCGATGGAATAATTTTTTCAATACCACTATCCTCGTCATCGAATTGACCTGCAGATAAAAAAACGACATCATCGCCAACATCATAATCTGTAGATATTGATGCCAAATTGACTACATTGGCATCAAGTGCATGTCTTATTCCATCAGCAAAGAAGACAGCAGCAGGCTGAATTGCTAAAATTTTAACTTCGCCTTTAATTGGAGATAGAGCAGAGTCAAAGGTCACTTCATATGTAGAGTCTTGAGGAGCAGAAAAATCACTTGATACTAAAAATAACGACTGAATATCAGTTGGTGTCACAGCACCAAGATTTAGTCTATATTGATTTGTTGCGACAATTTCATTGAATCTGTTGAGAATCTTTATTGCACCAGGTGGAATAATTTGTGAGGTTCCACCATTATCAATTTGAAGTGAGACCAATAATACATTATCACCTGCAGGATAATCAGTTTCTATTTTACCTAATGATTTAGTCTGTTTACCTAAAATATCAATAACATCACCATCAATGAATTTTGTTCTTTCCATTTCAAATGCAGTGATTTTTGCCTCACCAAGAATATTGCTCTGAGTTCCACATGATTTTACTTTGTAGGATTCATTTGATTTACCAGTGTTCTGACCAAGCAAAACGTATCCAGTGTGAGAATTGGTTGATTGAAGTTCTAAAGGCATAGAGTTTTTGGCAATTACATTTCCAGAATTATCCTCCAACCAAACATTAACAGTGCTGGTTCCAGTGTTAGTTCTTGTAAATTGTGTTGATGCCATAATGACATGTGTTCCTTCTTTTAATTCGGTGGATAAAGTTGCCAGAGTTGTTGGAGCGTTACAATTCTTTGAGACAGAAATAGGTAGACCATCAGATATAGTTGTGGACCCGGAACTATCTACAAATTTAATATCACTTCCAAAGGTAAATTTCAATTTATGCTCACCTGATGTAATAACTTCCGATGAGAATTTACCTGCAAAAGCACTAGAGTAATTTGGATATAATATTGAATTTCCTTGAATTGTAGGAGTAAGTTTGTTTGTTCCGTCAGATAACTCTAAAAATTTCAGATCATCTGGAGATGAACTACCAAATGTAGTTCCATCCATTCCTTCAATTAACAAGTCTGCAGTACCAGTAGTGGTGAATCCAACATCCCATCTATTGCCCACCACAGGATAAGAGTGGACATTAATTATGCTCAAATCGGCGGTAATGACAAAGTTCTGCACTGAAAGTTTAGGCACTGTCCAACATATAGTATCATCAACACCATTACCATCTTTATCTTCAAAGGCGACATTATACTCGGGATCATTAATAATATCGATTAACTCATTATTGACAATCCAGTTTAGTGAAAAAGTGGCATTGCTTTCCACTAGTTCTTCTGGGATATCAGAGCATGTCTGAACATTGGTATAATGTAGTGACGATTCGTGGGAGACAGTTATTTTCTTTGAGAACGTACCAGAATCAGAAGAGTCCTCTTCTGTGATAATAGTATCACCAGTTCTAAAAGTTATAGAAACTGTTTTAGCTTCATGATTTACAACAATAATTTTTCGTAATCCATCATCATCAAAATATTCAGAATTAAAATCTAATGAAGAATAAACCAGTTCTTCACCGTCAATGTTAACTATAACAAAGTCATTGACTTTTTTTAATGTCTTTAAGACATTAGAGGTGGTAGTCGAATCAATAATCTTAATATCTTTAGAAATTTGATTATTAAAGAGGGCAGTAGTTGTTCCATCAGAATCTGTCACAATAACACTGATCAATATTGCATCATTTGGTAAATCAAAGGCACTACTAGAGACACTAGAGTCAAATTCGACATCAAGATTCCAATCTACAGGTTGGTTAATCTCAACAGTATTGTGGGATAAATTGTGGTAAATAACTCCTACAGACTCAGAGTTGTCAAAGACAGTTTTTGAATAAAGTTCTTGAATTTGTTCTAAAGTAAAAGCAGAATTGTAAATTATAACATCTCCCAATTCGCCATAAAATTTGTTGATAGTTCTACCGTTTTTGACTTGAGCACCTATGACTATATCATTGTCTGTAACATACACAGTTTCATATTTGACTAGTTGAAAGTTTGAAAATACATAGTATGTGCTAGATAATGAACTAGTGTCTTCTAGATTTCCATTTAGATATAAAGAGACTTTATTCTCATCTATGGTCACTGCAATATGAGACCAATTATTTTCAGGCACTACATTATACGAATTTATTGTAATCCACTCTAAACCATTGTAAACAGAAAATGAGACAGCTTGTTTTGGTGAAATTAGATTATTAATAGAAAGAGTAAACGAATCTTTTTTATCAATAATAGTTAATTGCGACACTCCAGATACATAATCAGGTTTCACCCAAGCTGAAATAGTAATTGCAGATATATCGCTGTTAAGTGCAGTTGTTTCAAGAGTAATAGGACCTTCTAATTCAAAATAATCATCGGGATCAAAAAACAAATAGGAATCTTTAGATTTTTCATTTTGAGAATCAACATTTTTCTTTATAGGATTTTTTGTATCTGATGAAGTTGATTGTTCATCAAAGTTATTCTCGTTTTTCTTTATAGGACGTTGTGATTCATACGGACCAGTGAAAGAATTTGGTCCTTCATCATCATCGTCATTATTATTGTTACCATTGTTACCATTGTTACCATTGTTACCATTGTTACCATTGTTACCTGAATTACCTGAATTACCTGATGATGAATCTCCACCTGAATTACCTGAATTACCTGAATTACCTGATGATGAATCTCCACCATTATCATCAGGTTGTTTAGCTAATGCATAATTTTCAAAAAAAGATGAACCAAAAGGACCAATCATAGTACCAGTTAATAGAATTATAATTACAGCATACGCTCTAAATTCTAACGTACCATTAAGATGGCTCCTATGCCCATTGAACATTATATATAAATACACTTGGTAATAGATAATGTTTTTTCATTATGAAAGTGACTAACCAAGCACAAAACGACTCTAGCTAAAATTAGCCAGATTTTTTGGTTTAGACACATCCTCAGAAAATAAGCAAATAAATCAGATCTTTAAAATTCCATTAGTAATTAAAAATTTGATTCCATTTACAAACTCAGAATCAGATAACTTATCCTCAGACCACCACTTTGCATTGTTTTTTATCCAAAGCGGAATATCTGTTTCTTGAGAGGATGTAGATTCTGGAAGTGAGGGTATTGTAATTATGCCATTTTTAATTAAGAACTGCATTGCTTCAATAAAATCAGAATCACGAATATTACCATTTGCCCACCATTTCGCATTGTTTTTTATCCATATTGGTAATTC
>JANPCQ010000087.1:0-1643 GCA_031431055.1 Nitrosarchaeum sp. | reverse complement strand
CTAACACATTTCATATTTTTATTAACAATTTTGTAATATGTTCATTACTTAGATATTATGTTTAATCTGCTTCTAGATATTATCAAGATATCCTCCTCTAATGTGCTGCCCTAATCCTGATCTCTGTGAGCAAATAATTTCTTGATATCTTTATTTGTGGGTATGGTTTTTTGTCTTTCATGCATGATTCAGAGCCAGACACATTTGTATTACAATCTTGGCCTGAGAAATTTTCTGATATGCTAAAAAAGATCGGAGTTGATTCTGAATCAAAACAAATTGGCACTGATGATGTTGAAAAAGGCGATTATTACAGTAGATATTTTTCTCAAACACCTAGAATGATAACAAACAAGGGTTGTCTTGATGTTAAGAGTTCTAATATCGATGTGATTCAAATTATTCAAAAGGGATAACAATGCAAGACACAAATCCAATGCCATGGGGTGCACTTGATAGATACCAAGCACATTTTATTGTTAGAAAGCAGACTGATCATGGGATAAATTATGTATCTAAAACCAAACTTACAACAAAGGGATATTTTTCATCAAAAACAATTCTTAAAGTAGAATGGAATGGTAGCGGTAGTCTTGCAAGCAGATTAAATGAAGACAGCACATTAAATGAGATGATTGCAAAACAATCAATCTCTGATGCTACAATATCTGTAGAGCCAACTGATGGTGCCATTAGAATTATAAACAAATGGAAGAATCATCTGGAGTTTGGAATTACAAAAGAACTCTTTGAGATTTATGATAGAATAGCTGGTCACATAAAAAACGTCTAGGCTTTCCACCAATCTAGTGCAAGAAAATCAACTTTGTCTTTTCCTCTTGGTATTGCCAAGATGAATTGCTTTCTTACTGTAGTTGCAAGTCTTCCTGCCAAAACAATTCCAGTTGATGTGATTGGGTCGTTTCTGTTATACACCTGAATCAAAAATGGTGCATGATCAATGCCAGGTCCTTTCTCATACACTGCAAAATCACATCCAAATTTTATCCCAGGATTAATTACATATCCTTTGTCTCGAAAGTTTTTGTACACTAGATATTTTTTATCAAAATCATGATATTCTTTTTTACACTTTTCTATCATCTCTTCAACTGTGATCTTTTGATTTGATTTGTAAACGGTGATTTTTTTATTCTCAAGCAGGTACAGTCCCTCTATAAGGTCTAAAATTAATGGAACATTGATTTCTTCAGGCTTTGGTTTTGGAATTCCAATTGGTTTGCCGTAATATCCGTGGCTAAATAATTTGCGTGAATCTTCAATATTCCATACGATAATTCTGTTTTCAATTAGTTCTGTTCGCATCTAGTTTTTTTTAAATAATCTGCGTATATGAATTCTCTACTCTGAATCTGCGCATAACTTCATTGTATGACCCGAATCATTTTTGCAAGCCTCATTTACTCTCTGTTTAATTTTCTTTACTTGCTTCTATGTTATGTCTTTCATAAGCAATGTAACTTCTCTGAGACAAACTATCTGGTTATATCTATTTTTTACAAAATAAGATAAAAATTTTAAAGTAAAAAAATGGGTGTGGTTTATAGACTCAATGCTAATAGTATAAAAGAATCTGAGACACGCTGACATTTGTCTGACATTTCTTCAATTCCCTCAATTAC
>JANPCQ010000086.1:0-2886 GCA_031431055.1 Nitrosarchaeum sp. | reverse complement strand
AGACAGACAGATCTACGATGCGGACGCATTAGAGTTCACACTCCAATACAACCAATTGTACCTTACACCTGAAGGCAACTATGATGCAGGAGCAATGTTCCAACATCATAACACTGCAACAGTTGTTAACGGAATGCAATTTGGTTATGTACCAAACATGGTTCACAACTTACTCGTTAAAGGCGATGTAAACAAGAACATCTTTGTTGCACAACCATGGAATGGACTTGAACTAAAGCAGTACCAATCACAACCATTATTCGTTGAAAATGGTCAACATGTGAGACTCTTTATTGAAAACCAAGGTAACGAACCAGTATTCTTCCACATTGTTGGAGAAATCTTGGACAGAGTTACACAAGGTAACAGAGTACAATCCGGAGCAACCGAAACATGGATGCTAGGTGGCTCACAAGGAATGATCGTTGATTTGGTATTTGATGAACCAGGTGCATATGCAGCAGTTAATCACGACTATGCAGCAATTTACACTGGCGCAGCTACAGTATTTGTAGCAGGTGATCCATTTGGATTGAACCCAAGATTGGTCGATGCAGGAGTTATTCCAGCACCAGTCCCATCATATGCTTATGCATTGGGCAACCCAAGCAACGCTGTCCCACCAATGGGAATGAACAGTATTGCACACCCAGCACTCAATGTTCATGGTCTATACACTGATGAAGTTGCTTCTGAGAAAATAGCAAACGGTGCATTACCCTTATGGGATATTGTACCAACACTACCACCAATACCATAGGTAGTAACACTCTTTATTTTTCTATTTTTCATCTTTTAATGAATTATATTCTATAGATTTTTCATTAGTTACATGGGATTTGACGATTCTGTTTTGATATGTGATGAAGTCGATCCTGTTTTAAATAAAATACTACAAGACAATGGTTTGAAAGTTTCATACGAACCAAAAATCACTCCTGATCAAATCAAAGAAAAAATTTCCAATTTCAACATTGTAATTGTTCGAAGCAGAACCACTCTTACAAAAGAGATGATTGAAAAAGCTGACAACTGTAAAATTATTGCACGTGTTGGAGTTGGACTAGATAATGTTGATCAAGTGGCAGCTAAAGAAAAAAATATTCGTGTAATTAATGCAGCAGAGGGGGCAATGAATGCAGTGGCTGAACTAGTTTTAGGATTAATGTTGTCATTAGCAAGACAAACTGCAAGAGGCGATAGGGCAATTCGAAATGGACAATGGCTAAAAAATGAATTGAAAGGAACAGAACTAAGAGGAAAATATCTCGGAATAATTGGACTGGGAAACATTGGAAAAAGACTGGGACGACTTGCAAGAGCACTTAACATGAATATTATTGGTTATGATGTAATTCCAATTGATGAAGAATTTGCTAAAGAAGTTGGATTGATGAAAGCTGATTTAGATACATTGTTGCAAAGCTCTGATTATATTTCAATTCATGTTCCATTATTGGACTCTACATATCATTTGCTTAATGCTCAAAAAATGTCTACCATGAAAAAGACTGCAAAAATTATCAACACTTCAAGAGGAGGAGTAGTTGACGAGGATGCTCTGTATGAGGCATTAAAAAATGGTAATTTGGGCGGTGCGGCATTGGATGTTTTTGAGAAAGAGCCTGCAACAGGAAACAAATTGGCAGAACTAGATAATGTGATTCTTACTCCCCACATTGGCGCTCAAACAAAAGAGGCTCAATCTTTGGCAGCCAACATAATTGGAGAAAAAATTATCCAAATACTTCGAGGCGTAATCTAAGTACGAATAAAAATAACTAAAAAAGCTTGACTGATACGTGATTAAATCTCGTCTCATTCTTTTTAAGACGGATTTGGAGGTTAATCTTCGTGCAGAAAAATCAAGATGTGTACATACAATCTCAAAGACTAGGGAAAAATATGCCTAGTATAGGTTCACTAGCTAAAATCTCAATTGGATTAATTATTGTTGCAATATTTTCTTCGGCATTTGTTTATGCAGAGACTGCTTCTGTAGATGTAGGTGGTACATCTTATGATGTTGAATATACTGGTAATGGAGTAACTGTTTCTGGAATAGATGCAGATCCTGATTTTGTCTCACTAATTCTCAGCGTGAATGTTTCTGGTTCACCTGGAACTTTGGAAATTACATTTGAACGAAGCTTCTTTGATTCTATTTATCAAGAAGATGATGATGACTTTATTGTTTTAGCAGATGGTGATGAGCCAACATATTCTGAAATTGAAACAACTCCTCAAAGTAGAACTCTAAGTATTGAATTACCTACTGGAACTGAAGAAGTTGAAATTATTGGCTCTCAATTAGGTTCATCTGTAACTGAACCAGTTGAAGAACCAGCAGTTGAAGAATCAGTACCCGTTGAAGACAAACCAGTTGCTTGTACATTGGATTACACTCCAGTCTGTGGTGTTGATGGTGTAACTTATGGCAACAAATGTCAATTAAATGCTGCAGAAATTAATCTAGATTATCTAGGTGAATGTAAAGTTGAAGAAACACCAACAGATGAAAAACCAAAAACTGAATGTGGTGTTGGAACAATTCTTAAAGATGATGTTTGTGTTTTGGATGAAAGATGTGGACCTGGCACTGTTCTAACAGATGGTGTATGTGTAGCTGAACCCGTTTCTGAATCTACTACTAGAGGATTGGGAACTCAATTAATTATTGGACTAGTTGGATCATTTATCATTGCAGGTACTATTGGACTTGTCCTGGCTATAATGTCAAAAGCAAGTAAGAGCAAAAATTAATTCAATCTTAGTAAAAAATTTCTTATTAAAAACTATTCTAGATAGTATGGTCTATTTTTAAATTACAATAATCTCTTCATTAATCAGGTATTGAATTGCCTGAGAAAATTCATTATCTGAAAT
>JANPCQ010000085.1:0-39217 GCA_031431055.1 Nitrosarchaeum sp. | reverse complement strand
TCCAGAACCAATTACTTTATCCACCATATTCTTTAGCATTCTATTTTCCTCATCAAGAAATGATTTCAATTGTTGTGGGTTTGAGATATTTATTTTAGCATCGGTTTCAGTTTTACTAATTTCAAGAGCTTTGTTAATTAAGGCTATTTTTGCATCAGTAATTTTTCTTGGCATTCCACCATGAACAATTTCTTTGTCAAGCACAATACCTTTGATAATAACAGAATCTTTAATCGAACCGCCGGCTTTCTTTTCTACTTTAATATCATCAATATCAACGGTATATTTGTCGCCTTCTTTTTCAGCAACTTCAAGAACTGCTTTCACAACAATATCTGCTAATTGATCAGAGTCTTTTCTTACTAGTTTTGTTTGCATAGATGTTTTTGCAATTTTGTTAAGAATTGTTTTATCATTTGCAGTTACAGTCTCAGCAATGTCTTGAAGGAATTGTTTTGCTTTTTTAGCTGCCTTTCTATATCCATCAACTATAATTGTTGGGTGAACATTTTGATCTAAAAGTGATTCAGCATTCTCTAGAAGAGCACCAGCTAGAATGACAGCCGATGTGGTACCGTCTCCTACTTCATTATCAGTAGTCTTTGATATTTCAACGAGCATTTTTGCTGCTGGATGTTGTACATCAATTTCTTTTAGAATGGTTGCACCGTCATTAGTAATAGTAACATCTCCCAAGGAGTCAACTAACATTTTATCCATACCTCTTGGACCAAGGCTAGTATGAACAATTTCGGCAATTATTTTAGCTGCTGCAATGTTATTTTTTTGTGCGTCTCGTCCTTTGGTTTCAGTGCCGCCTTCCTTTAACAATACAACTGGCATAGTGCCTTTAGAAGTTGCTTGCATACCCATAGATGGAAAAATCTCTAACTCCCCTTTTATACGTTGCAGATCAAAAACTTGTCAATAAAATAGTCTAAAATCGGTGTTTTTAAATTGGGAAAATCAATTCGCAAAACATGGTCAAGTCACCAAATAAAGAGTCTTACAATAAAATTTTCTCAAAGTTAAAAGAACATCACAAATGGTTTGAAAATTCTATTCCGCTAATTGCAAGTGAAAACGTACCAAGCCCAGCTGTCAGAGAGGCAATAATATCAGATTTTGGCAATAGATATGCTGAGGGTTGGCCGGGTGAGAGAGTCTATGCAGGATGTGTGTACATTGATGATGTTGAGTTTGAATGCATGAAGCTTGCAAAGAAGTTGTACAAGGCCAAATTTGCAGATGTGAGACCTATTTCTGGGGTAGTTGCCAATCTTGTAGTATATTCTGCTTTTACAAATCCAGGTGATGTAATGTTAGCACCTTCAATTCCTGCTGGCGGTCATATTTCTCATGGTAAAAAAGAACATTCAGGAACTGCGGGATTAGTTCATGGATTGGAAATTGAATTTTATCCATTTAATGCTGAGGAGATGACAATTGATGTTGATAAGACCAAACAAAAAGTAGAAGAGCTAAAGAAAATAAATCGTCTACCAAAGATGGCAATGTTTGGTGGATCATTATTTTTATTTCCACATCCTGTCAAAGAATTGGCAGATTTTCTAAAGAGTTTTGGTATGCATATCAATTATGATGCAGCACATGTAGCAGGGTTGATTGCTGGTGGAAAATTTCAGGATCCATTACGTGAAGGTGCAGATACTATGACAATGAGTACTCATAAAACTCTGTTTGGACCTCAGGGTGGACTTGTTTTGGGTTCTGAAAAACATGAAGATGTAATAAAGAAAGCAACATTTCCGGGATTAACTAGTAGTCATCATATTCATCATATGGCAGGAAAAGCAGTAGCTTTTGCAGAAGCATTAGAATTTGGAAAGGATTATGCCAGTCAAATTATAAAAAATGCAAAAGTTTTTGCTGAAGCTCTTAGTAATGCTGGTTTCAAAGTGTTAGGAGAAAGCAGAGGATTTACAGAGTCTCATCAAGTTGCTGTAAATGTTCTTGATTATTCTGATGGCGGAAAAGTTGAAGCAGATTTAGAAAAAGCCAATATCATTGTCAATAGGCAACTTATTCCAGGTGATATTAAAGCTGGTCGTAATTATTTTCATCCAGGAGGAATAAGATTAGGAGTTTCTGAAATTACAAGGCTTGGTATGAAACAAGATGAGATGAAAGAGATTGCATTGTATATCAAAGAAGTTGTAATTGAGAAAAAAGATCCTAAGAAGATTCTTTCAAAAGTAAAAGCTTTCAGAAAGAATTATCAAAAAGTTCATTACTGTTTTGATAGTAAACTTGGGGCATATGAATACGTCAAATTAAGATAAGATTCTAAGTATAATCAGTTAATAGCGATTGATCGCCTTTATTCTTTCCAAAAACTAAGTCGATTTCATCAGATAGCGCATGAATTCGTCCTCTTTGGTATACGCCAACATCATATTTTTCAACTAATCTCTTTGCAAGTTTAAGATATTTTTCGACAGAACCTCTGGTTATAGTTGGAATTAAGTTATGACCACAGATACAAGTTTGAATCAACGGCATTCTGCGATATGATTTTCCACAACCAGTACATCTGAAGTTTTGTCTAGCATAAGCACGAAGATTTCCCATAATATCAGGAACTAGATGTGTAGAGATTACATTTGAAACAATTTCTGATGTATTTACTGCATCAATTAGTTCAGCATTTCTAATTTGCATATCGAATTTATCAAGCATGGAACCAAGTGTAGAATATGCACTACGTGATTTTGATGTAGTAAGAGAAGTTGTAGGGTGTGTAAAGTAATATCCAAAAAATTGTCTTTCTGTTTCAAGACGTGATTTTATAATATCTACACAGGTAACGTCTGAGGCTTTGTTTTGTTGAATTGTTGATTTAAAGAATTCAAGTGGTAGAAATTTAACGACTTCTAGATTGTGTGCTTGTGGTTGTGATTCATGTGGTAATACAAGTGGTTGAATCAATAATGGTGCATCCATTAATCCACCAATTCTGTCAGAAAGAAATTGTCTTGAAAAATTTAGAAGACTATCCATCAAGAGCATAATGGAGTCAGCATCTCCATCTGCATCTCTTCTTTTAGCAGAATGCCAATTCGGAGTAGCAAAACAAACATGTGTTTCAGTATAGCCAATTATTCTTCCAACAATACCTACAGATGTGTGAGGTGCTAATCCAATTATTAGATGACCAACTAATTCGTCTGTATTTTTAACATTATAGAAATTTGATTTTTCATAAAATTTCTCTAAAAGAGTATCGATGTATTTGCAGGTAGATACAAGATATCTTCCACTCTCGTTTGGAATAATAATATCTTGCATTCGAAGTTCAACTATCTGATCTGGATCTGTTAGTGGTTTTCCATCAATATCATGAGTATAGCCAAGACTGTTTAGTTTTTCAAGAGATGTTCCAATCCATGATGGTTTGAATTGAGTAAGAGGAGAGTTTGTTGCATCAAAACGTACAGTTCCATCTTTGAATACTGTAAGACCAAAATTTTGACGAATTAGGCCTTTTTCCAGCGGTTCTGCAATTCTATCTTGATTGATTAACTCCTTGACTCCTTTGAGTGGTTCTTGTGCGCGTAAACCTAGTTTTTCTTGTGCTATCAATAATTTTGCTTTTAATGGAAACGCTTGATGGGAGTGTGATGAGGCTTTTCGTTTACATTTTTCACAGTATGGATTATCAAGTTTATCACGACAATTACCACAACGATAAATTATTGATGTCTTAGTGCCACAGTTTGAGCATTTTATTCCAATTGATGGCTCATTACATTCATTGCAATATCTATTAAAAATATTGGTGAAAAAATTATCTTGTCTTGATGCCTTTAAGAGATCTCTAGTTGGGCCTCCCTTGTCATTAATTGGAAATAAGACATGTGTTGGCGGTTTCATTTGTCTAGGAGCTGCTTTTTCAGGTCTGCCTATTCTAACTCCAATTGAGGTTGAGAATTTGTTTTTAATTTGAATTCCGGATGATTTTGAAAGAATTTTTGGTGTGGATAAATCATTAATTTGCGGTTCTTGTCTAAATAACAGATTATAGAAAATTCTTGCTTCTTCTTTTTCAAGAATTATTTGGATGCCATTCATCTTGTGTGGCACACCAAGTTTTTCAAGAATGTTTTTTTCTTTTATAGAATATTCTATAGAGTTTTCATTGATTTTGTTTGGATGCAGAATTTTTGAGAGTTCTGTAGGTGATATTTGATCCCAATAATACAGATATTGTGGATGTAATGGTATTTGAAAATCTAATGATAGTTTCAATGCTTCATCTAAGGTAGGAATTTTGGTTAGAAATTGGATTAGAAATTCATCATTTGGAGCATATTTTGCTAATTTTTCTTTTAATTCTTCAATCCAAAATTCTTCTACATACCCAGTAGGTACAAGTTGAGCATTATTTTCTAAGAAATCTCCAAATGAGATCAGGATATCACCTAAATGAAGAATTTTTTCAATTTCACCTTTAATTTCAATTCCATGTTTTACATCTTTTATTTTTACAACATCACCATTTTTTAGTCGAACAATTGGCGTATCAATAGAATCTACAAAAGCTATAGTTGCACCTTTGCCTGGGATGTCAATTTTAATTTGAGTACCTACAACAATGGTATGATCCAAAATTTCAGCAATCACAGGATTAATTCCTACAGCTGCAAATCCTGTATTACAAGCTCTACCATATCTTAACCGAAATCCCCCAAGTTTGTTAGGCATGGATAGAACAGATCGTCCTGTAATGACTTCACGCATTCTCTTGGCTGCTGCATCTTCTTGATTATCTCCTGTTTGAACAGCTCCTTTTAGATCACCAAGCCATTCCCAACCATCTAATTTGTACAGTTCAATTCTTTTGAGTAGTTTTTTAGATCTTCCAATTAATCCGTCATTTAGAACTCTTAATGCACCTCCTCTAACTCTGTCCGTTTTAATACGAATCATTCCTTTGTGATTTACAACTTCAAAAGGATCTGTATCTACACCATCTAATTCTACAGGTAGATTTGATATAACATGTTCAATATCTTCATCTAGAATATGAAATTGGAAACTACTTGCTTCTCTTTCATAAATTCGAAGCTCTTCAACGAATCTACCAGTTTCATCATCAAAACAATTTGCCTGATATTTTGACAAGCCAACTGCTTTTCGCACATGATCAGCAATTAGTATTGTTACTGCTGATTCTGTTCCTCCTGCTGAACGCATTGGTCCAGCAATAGATACAGAAAGATATTCACTACTGTCTTTGTTTTTCTTTATCTTAACTTCACTAATTCCTTGTAATGGAGCAATTGTTACTCCCTCTGTAACTATAGCTAGTCCTACTCTAACTGCTAAATCTAATTTTTGTTCTAAAGTGGCATCAGTAACTGAATACTTTCCTAATGCAATTTCTTTTGATATAATTAATGCAGTTAGTTCTTTTCCATTGATTTTTAATAATTCTCGTAAAGGTTCAGCAATATCAATATCATGCATTTTGGCAACTCGATCTGCTAAATCAAATGCAATTTTAGGTTCAACTATTCCTGAAGAATCCACTAGGCTGGATTTTGCCAAAGCTGCATGCTCAAAAATAGTATAGGTGTCCTTTGAAAGATTAGAATAATAATCAAGGTAATAATCTGGCATCTTAATACCACTAATACGAGAAATAGCGTCATTTTCAGACATAATACAACTCTATTACTTGCTTCTTTGAATTGCTTTTGCTATTTCTGCTAGTTTCTTAACACTTCCACCTTTCTCTAGAAAGGTTCCAATAACTAGGGCATCAGCTCCCGCTTTGACTAGATTGGTTGCAGTTTTGATATCTCTGATTCCACCACCCACTATCAAGAATCCATTAAAGGCTTTTCTTACTGTTTTAACCATCTCTGGTGTAACACTAGATTTTGCTCCTGAACCTGCTTCCAAGTAGACAAATCTCATTCCAAGAAATTGTGCTGCAAGTGCATATGCTGCAGCGATTTTTGGTTTTTCAAATGGAATTCCCCTTGCAGAACCTACAAACCATGCTGAAGTTCCGTCTCCAATAACCAAGTATGCTGTTGGTAATGGTTCTAATCCAAATTTGAGAACACTTGGTGCTCCTAGTGCTTGTGCCTGAGTAATAAAATATGGATTTTCTGAATTCATTAGTGAACTAAAAAGAATCGCATCTGCATCAGGCACAACTCCAGTGACGTTTCCAGGAAAGAGAATAATCGGTATTTTGATGCCTTTTTTGATACCTTTGACTACCTGAGCCATTTCAATTTGATCCGTTGCGGATGAACCGCCTACCAGTATAGCAGATGCCCCTATCTTTTCAACATCTTGAGCAAGTTTTCGTGAAGATTCTAACTTTGAGACTTCGGAATCAATTAGTACAAACAGTAATGCATTTTTCTTTTTTAGTTCAGATTTTAGGAATAATTCAACTTTATTTCCAGTCATAACAGGGGTTTGTAAATGACTCTTTAAAGTTTAATTGTAGTAAGGTATACAGATCTGTATAGCTATGGCAGAGTTTAAAAAATCTAATTTTAATAATATTATTCGTCAAATTATCAAAAAATCATTATTTACTGAACGACAAATTGAAATTATTTTAAATCAGAAAGATCTTCTAAACTCTAAATTTACTATTACTAAAGGCGCGTATTACAGACAAGTTGGTCAGTCTAGAGACAAATTAATAGCATTATTTTATTCAATCATACTTTTACGTGGTTTAGGCATACTTTTACCTGATGATATTGATGTGATATCAAAACTCTCTGAGCAGATACATGTGATAAATGAGAGTGATATATTCCCTGAGAGAGAAGATGAAGTCATCAATGTGATTAATAGATTGATACGTCAGGCATGTAATGTGTGATATTATCATTTAGAGTTGTATTATATGATTGAATTTTTTGTGATGTACAGTGTGTTTTTGTTAATCTAAAGTGTAAAATAATATTATTCAATCACGATAAATCACAACATATGAATAATTTTTGTGATGTTAATAGAAATTCCTGATCCAGAAGTAATTCTAGGTGTAATAGTTTCATTTGTTATAGGTTTGGTAGGCTTGTATAGTTACTACAAAATACGTCCCTTCATCAAAACTAAGAGTGAGGTAATAGATTCATCACAGTTGGAGCGTTTAGAATATTATGAAAGACAATTAATTGATATGAAAATACGCCTAGATGTAATAGAAATACAAGGTTTTGAACAAAAAACTGAAGATCCTAATCTAGAATTAAAGCAATTCCTAGAGAAATTATCTAAAAATCATCAAGTTGTAGAAAAACCTGTTGAGCCTCTAATAAAGACAGAAATTATGAATAAAGAGGAGTCTGTTTCTATTCGTATGCCTAATTTAGATCATAATAATGCAACAGACTATGTGTTGCATCTAATCACAAACAAAGCTATGACATCACGTGACATACAAATCACATTGAAGCGAAGTAGAGAGCATACTTCAAGATTAATGAAGAAATTATTTGAAGATGGTTATGTTCAAAGAAACACCAATACAAAACCATATACTTATTCAATTACAAAAAAAGGAAAAGAAAAGATAGAAATGATACAAGTCAATTCTATAATTGTATAATCAATTTCTGTTAGTTTCACAGATTAGTTTTAATCTATTTTATCAAAAAACAGGTCAGAAGAGGAAATTTTCATTATAGTTTATTAAAAAATAAAAATATTAAATTATATATATTATTAAATTATAATAGTATTATGTCAGTACAAGAAAATGAGTTATTAGTAAAAATCACGTCTGCAGGAACCATTTCTATACCAAAACAATTTCGAAAATACATGGATATTCAGAAGGGGGAATATGTCAAAGTAATCTTAGGTAAGGATCGTCTTATAGTACGAAAAATTACAATTTCTTAGTTTATTGTTGTTTTTGACTAAGTTTTATGGCCTGATATGTCCATTCACGACCAGTTCTAATTCTATCCATCTTACCTTTAGTAGAGAATCTGGACAGATATGTAGAGATTATGCTGAGTTTAACAGGCTCGTTATATTCGTCTTCATATTTTTCAAGTATGTTTGTCGATGTGAATTTTCCCATTGGGAAGAATTTATCTACAATATGCCATATTTTTGAGCCTATTGAATCCATATTAGTGGTCTCTTGTTCTTCTTCTATATTCATTAAATCCATCATTTCAAATATTTTTAGAACCTTTTCTCGAGTGACATTACCTTCTAATTTGATGTCATATCGTGCTCCATCTGCATCTTCCATATCAATTCGAATACGTTTCTTAGCCATCTTTAAGATCTATGAGGATCTAGTGTTAACAGTTCAATTGATCCCAGAATATTTGTTAACTAGGAGGTTTGTTAACATTGACTGCCTAGGCCATGCCTAGTGTATTTTTTGTTATTAACAACGTTAATAATTATACCATATTCTCATCCCCCCAACTCATGCCTGGAATGGAAATAAAGGGGTCTATTTTGGGATATTCACATTGTTAACATCAATCTTAACGCCTGGAATGGAAATAAAGGGGTAAAAATGACCTTTTCGGAATTTTTCTTAACAGGAAATTAACAATTTGTTAACATTAGATTTGGTTTAGATTAAACCCACACACCTTTCTTTCCACTCTATCTTTTTCTTTAATTTTTTTTTATTGAAAATCTAAAATCTAACTAAAAATAATTAATTACAAACTAAACTAGAATAACTATTCTCTTCTTTACTCTCTAAATTCAATTATCATTATGTTACTATTGAGTAGAAACATAGGTGTGTGAGTATGTCTGATCCAATTGATAGATTACTTGATGCAGCTGAGTCTGGTAAGTCAATAATTAAAAACAGGGATATCCTTCATTTTACATATATTCCCAATACCATTCAACATAGAACTTCTGAGCAGGAACAGGTAACACAATCATTACTACCTATCCTTAAACATTCAAGACCTTCAAATTTATTAGTATACGGCAAACCAGGAACTGGAAAAACCCTTGTAGTTAAAAAAGTACTTAATAAAATTCAAGATAGGGTAGAAAAATCAAAATTTCCAATTAAACTAGTTTATTCAAATTCTAAAGAAGAAACAACTCTCTATGGGTTATTGGTAAGCTTTGGGCGGCAATTAGGGATAAAGGATGATAAATTACCAAGTACAGGTCTAGCAATTAGCGAAGTCTTCAAACGAATACTAACCAGTATAGATGAATCTAAAATTAATGCAATCTTTGTTATTGATGAAATTGACTATCTTGCACAACTAGTATCAAAAACAGGTAAAGACATCTTGTACCAACTAACCAGAGCAAATGAGCGTTTAAAACAAGGCTCATTGACTTTGGTAGGAATTTCAAACGATCTTACATTCAAAGAAAAACTTGATCCTAGAGTAATTAGTAGCCTAGGCGAAGAAGAGGTAGTTTTTACAAATTATAATGTAGAACAAATAAAAAAAATATTAGAGGAACGAATCAAAGAGGCATTTATTCCAAACTCAGTGGCAGACTCAGCATTGAACCTTTGCGCAGCCTTGGCTGGTGGTGAACATGGGGATGCCAGAAGAGCAATTGACCTAATTCGTGTTGCAGGAGAAATTGCCGAAAGACAACAATCAGATAAAGTTACAGAAGATCATGTAAGAGAAGCATCTCTAAAAATTGAAGAAAATAAAGAGGAGACATCTCTAAAATCATACCCTCTCCATGAAAAACTTGTTATTCTTGCAATAATGAAGGCAGGAGGTTCATCTACAGGAGAGATTTATTCATCTTACAAAGGATTATGCAAAGTAGTAGGACGAGATGAATTGACACAAAGGCGAGTTACTCAAATGCTTAGTGAAATCGAATTATCTGGAATTATTACCGGAAGACTAATTCATCAAGGAATACATGGAAGGACCAAAAAATACAAACTTACAATCTCATCTGAGATGATCAAAAAAACCTTCAAAGACGATCTAACTTTGCAGGATATTATTTAATTTATTAGAATTATAATTTTCATGATAAACTTTGAAAGTCTTCAAATTTACCATAAGTGCTATTCCTGGATTAGGAGTCATTCCAACACTAGCTTGAAATGGAGTCTGTTTTTGCCAAGAACCAGAATTTAACAAAAGAATTCCTTTGTACATATCCAGTTCTGCTCTGTGAACATGACCTACATGGAAAATATCTGGAATCTCATCAATTACCATCAAATCTTCCATTTCAGGCGCAATTGGGGTTTGACTACCATAAATTGGACTAAGGTGTCTTGCTCTAAGAAGGTGTTTCATTACATTTGTAGGCTTGTCATAACTTAGACCTGGTGTAGTTTTTACAATATCATCAATACTTTGACCATGAAACATCATTACCTTTACCCCATTCAAAGAAACAACAGCTGGATTTCCAACCATAAACACATTCTCTTTTTCCCATAATCCAGAATTGTATTTTTTTGGAATTGCTGGTTGTGGTAATGCTCTACGTCCAGGATCATGGTTTCCTGGCATAATGAATATTTTGATGTAATTAGGAATTTTACTGAGGAGTTCTTCGACTTTTTTTAATTGTTCTTCGATGGTTTGACATACTAATTCTTTGTCTTGATTTGGATAGATTCCAACACCATCTACTAAATCCCCACAAATTAACACAAAACGAATTTTCCTTGCTATTGGATCCGGACTAGATAACCATGATACAAATTCGGTAAATTCCTCCTCCATGAAGTATTTACTACCAATGTGGAGGTCTGAAAGAAAAGTTGCATATGTTTCAGTTTCAGACCTGTTTGAGGCTTGATCAGGAATATCAGGAGAAATCAAATCTTTAATGATAAAGCCTGCATTTTTGCCAAAACCTATTCGTGCCATGATAAATTGATCATTAAGTAGTGAGCCTGCTGTTTTTTGTAATTCAGCATCAAAAACAATCCCTTCAAATGAACCTGAAGGATCTTCTAAGACTAATTTTGTGATATTTCTCTCAGTATTTCTGGTGGTTACCAAACCACAAACATACATGTCATCATCTGATTTTATAGTCTTGACAGAAGCAATTGACTTTAACATTCTTGATTCTGGTCTATCTGAAATTATTCGTTTTAATTTGTTAAAACGACTTGAAAAAAGAGCATTATACCCTTTTACCCCCTCACCAGTAGTAATTTTCAAAGTCGGGTCAAAGATTATCTTATGCTCATTTTGTAATGTCTGATCCTCTTTAATTCCTAAATAAACCTCTAAATCATTTTGATTGATTTGAAACAATTTTTGTTTTGTTTTCTCACGAACAATTTCTTTAATTATTTTTTCTAGGCTTTTTACATCCACATTCTCTAAAAACTTGAATGCGTCAGGATGAATTTGGAACCCTTTGTTTAAAGCATAATTCAAAGCAACAGTTAGCTCCTTCTTCATCATCAAAGAATATTTTTTGGTTTAATTAAATCTGTATCCATACCCAACCCTCAAATATTGTTTCTAGTGAATGATAACATGTTCAAGATTAGGATAATTACATTTTTCATATTTATGGGATTATTTGCAGCAACTTATCAAATCGGATCAATGTCTCAAGTTAGTGAAGAAGAAGCAAATACATTCATGTCTGAATTTGAAAAATTAGTTACAGACATTGATGCAATAGGAATTTTCCTTCATAACTCATCTATATCATTACCAATGTTTATTCCAGGATTTGGAGTCGCATGGGGATTATTTGCAGCTTGGTCAACTGGGTTTGCTTTTTCAGCAATAGTTTCAATTACACCAGAATTGGCAAAAGTTCCACCACTTGCAATTCTCTTTTTATCCCCATTTGGAATTATGGAACTTACTGCATACTCTATAGCAACATCTAGAAGTTTCATGTTGATCAGAGCAATATCTAAAAAAACTAACCTAATTCCATTTCTCAAACCAACGGTTATAGAAATTGGAATAGTAATAGGACTCCTTTTGGCAGGAGGATATTTAGAAGATTATATGATAAAACTAGTTCAAGAAGACAGTATTGGTCTACCTATTTTTTAATTCCAAGAAAACCTCATGGATTTGCCTAATCAGTCTAAAATAATTTAGTAGTAAATTATAAACCAAATCAAAGAGCAAATCTAGTATGAATACTATTACAGTACTCTTAACGTTACTTGTTTTTTCAGGATTTGTTTTTAGTGATGCTTTTGCAACAATTTCTCCAAACAGCGCTTTTACTTTGGAAGGATCTGGATACGCAGTAACAGAAGATACGATAAAAATTTCTGAAATTGATCTAGTATTATCTACACAAAAACAAACTGGAAGCAGTGTTAAATCTTCAATTGAAGATGGATTCATTACTTTAGATGATAAAGATTTTCAAGCTACTGGATTAGAGACAACAATATTACGTGAAGGCAACTACATTAGAGTTAATGGAGTTGTTGAGAGTGATACTGGCGATACAGCATCCATTAGATTTTTTGGAAGACTAGTTGAAGAAAGTAAAACTGCTTCAGTTTATGGATTTACAGGAAGAATAACAATTGATGATAATGATTACAAAATAATATACACAGTAAAACTATCCGAACTCTCAAAAATTAAGACTACAACAGAATCTAAAACAGATGAAAAACTTACAATCCATATTCTTAAAGGTTCATCAACTCAAGGTGTAGGTACATACATTGATGTTGGAGCAGCATCAGAATCAACTAGTTCATTAAACCTTAGATATTTTTCACAAGATAGAATTTCAATTGAGCCAGGAACAACAATTACTATTGTAAATGACGACGTGGTGTCACATATCATTCTCAGTGGAACAGAAAACAACAATGATCGTTATAATCAATTTACTGTTGATGGTAGAATTTCAACTGATAAAATATTACCAGGACAATCAACTAACATTACATTAGATAATGCTGGATTTTACAGATTGTATGATCCAGATTACCAATGGATGAAAATTGTGGCATATGTATTTCCAAATATTGAAGATAATTTGATTCTTGGGCAAGGAAAAAACCTAGGTAACTAGTTTTTCCACTGCCATTTGTAATTCATATATGAATCCAAAACAGATTGATTGAAAACCATTACAGATAAATCAGAAAATTCTCTCCCTTCCAAATCTTTTACAGTTCCAACAAAACTAGTTTCATTTTCAGTGGTTAATGCTTCAAAAACATGAACCTTCATACTTTCTGTGTTAAAACCATTATTTTTTAGATATGTTGCAATTTCAGATGGCATAAAATGCTTGTCAGGTTGTTTAGGCCATGGTCTTGGAACTAAAATTACATTATATCCATCAATTAATGCTTTTTGCAATTCTAGTTTCTTTTCTTCAATTGGAGTTGTTACATGCATTGTAATTACTTTGGATTTATCAAGTGCCACTCTTGCTTTTGATGCAGCAACTTGGATTGAACTTATTCCTGGAATTATTTCTATTTCACCAAAAATTTCAATTAATCTATCTACAACTTCAGATTCTGAAAAATTAACATCACCTGTAAATGGAATAACTAGAGAACGATCACCCAATTCTGCAAGAATTTTTTGATATGATTCCTCTTGATTGTTCATAGTAATCTCATAGATTTCCTTACCTACAAGCAAACCTTCAATTGTTTTTAACGTGTATTTGTAACCAATTACTACACTACAGTTCTGTATTATTTCTCTTACAATTTCAGTAACATATTTTGGCGAACCTGGCCCTACACCGACAGCATAAATTTTTCCCAATTTTACTTTGTAAATTTTTGCCTGTCTTTAATATATTGCACAAAAGGTTCCCAATCCACTTTCATGTACTTTGTAGGCTCTTTAATTGGATATTTTACCCAATCCTGGGCAATTGCATACTGATATTTTTGTAGTTTACCATCTTTTTCATATTCTAGTAGTAAGATACTACCCCACTCCTTTTCCTCATGTGTAATATTCAAAATATCATCAAATGATAATTGTGTATTTTTTCCATTTGCCATATCTTCTATTAGATTACTTTCTTCATAACCATCATGACGAATCATGGTATTTTTTGATTTTAAGAAATTGATAACCTGTCTTTGCCTAATAGCTTGCCACCACTTTATTTTAGCCTCTGTCTTGTGGATAAACATCAAATGTTTATCAGTTAAAATTAACATACCTTCTTTTCCTCCAACTGAAAAGAATTTTTTCGACTCTCTCCATACTGAAACCAAATGTGCTTGAATTTTTTCATCAGGTTGCATATTGGTTTATTATTTTAACTTGTTAAAAACTAATGCAATTAGCTTTTAAGTAGGATACTGTGAGGAAATTTATTGAAAAAAATTCTTATCATAATCTTTCTATCATTACTTTTAATTAATTTAGGAAATCAGTCATTTGCACAATCTAATGATGTATTAGTAATTTTACATACTAATCTTGGAAAAATTGTGATAGAGTTGTTTCCAAATGATGCTCCAAACCATGCTGTTAATTTTATTAAATTATCTGAAAACGGATTCTACGATGGTACAATATTTCATAGAATAATTCCTGGATTTATGATTCAGGGAGGGGATCCAAATACAAAAGATGGAGATCAGAGCACTTGGGGAAGTGGAGGACCTGGCTATTCTGTAAATGCTGAATTTAATACAATAAAGCATAATCGTGGAATTGTCTCAATGGCAAGATCAGCTGATCCAAACAGTGCTGGCTCTCAATTTTTTATAGTTCATAAAGATTCAAACTTTCTTGATGAACAGTATACTGCCTTTGGTAGGATTGTAACAGAAGAAAGTTTTGAAACACTTGACAAGATTGCTTCAGTGGAAACAGGAGACAAAGACATTCCGGTAAATACTGAACAAGTAAAAATTACAAAAGCTGAAATTGTAATCCGTCCTGATGTATCTGATTTACTTGAGCTATCAGATCCTGAAAGAATTACTATGCCAATTACAAATTCTTCAGGTAGTCAGCTTTATGAAAATAAAGCACTAGATATTGTATTTAATGCACCAGAAGGCTGGTTATTACAACAACCAGAAAAAACTGATGAAAACTCGCCTGATGTAGTTGCTGTAGGACCTAAAGTTGGGCCCATTAACCCAGTAATTTCTCTGACCATTACTAATGCCAAGGGAAAAAGTCTAGATGACTTAATCCAAGAAAAAACTGAATTTCTAAAGAATGCACTTGTATCAGGAAATTTAGAAATTATTTCCCAAGAAAAATCAACAATTAATGGAAAACAAGCATATGTTACTAATGCTAGAGGCTTTTTCCAAAGTAATGGAGAATCATACAATGTACAATTTAGAGAGGTGATCATTTCAACTAGTGAAAAATTTTATACTTTTGCCTACAGTAATGGAGTAGACAACTTTAATGATCAAATTTCTAGATTTGAAGATTCTGTTAATTCTTTTAAAATAATATCTGAACCAATTAAAGAAACAGAATCTATAACCCAAACTCAAGTAATTTTCATTATACTTGGAATTATTGCAGTAATTGGAATTGTAGTTGGAGTGATAATTATGAAAAGAATGAAACCATCAACAACTAAAAATAATGATACTCAAATACATTAGCAAAAATAATTCACTCTAAAATTTAATATTAAGTTACAGCAACTATGATAACTCAGAGTTAAAAATACTACCAAACATCGTCAACTTCATCAAGAACTTTGTATTCTTTTTCTGTCTCACGTTTCATGAGTTTCAGTCTTGAAATATCTCTATCAAATAACAAATCAATTGCCCAATCTAAGAAAACTCTTATTTTTTTATCAGGTAATGTAATTTTTGAAAGGTAGACATTTCTCCAAATAAGCCAAGCTAAGAATCCAGAAATATTTATTCCCAAAAATGTTGCGATACCAGTTCTTTTTCCAATAATTGCCATTTGTCCCTTGGAATGATATTCAAATTTTTTCTTCTCTAAATTTTTAATTAAGGCATGAAGATTATGGGCTGCAATTTTAGCTTGTGCTTCCGCAAGTTGTGCAGTAGGTGCAAATGGTCTATTTGTTTTAGGATCCATAAACAATGCACAATCACCAATTGTAAAAACTCCAGGAAATTCTGGAACTTCAAGAAAATCATTTACAATAACTTTGCCTTTATCAGTTTTGAACATTGATCTTTTAATTGTATTAACAGGTGTTACACCTGCAGTCCAAATCAATGTTTTAGTTCTGATAACATCTATCTTTGATCCATCCATAGGATCTTTTGGATTCTCATCTAATGATTTTATAGTGACTTCTGTTCCATCAAAACTTGTAACTGCAGTTCTTAGTCTGATATCAATACCTCGCTCTATCATCTTTTGTTTTGAAAATTCAGCTAACTTTTCATTAAAGCCAGGAAGAATCATCGGAAGAGCTTCTAAAACTATTACATGAATATCGCCTTTGTGAATTGTCGGATAATGTTTTCTTGCATCTAGTAGAAAATCCATCAACTCTCCTGCAGTTTCAATTCCTGCAAACCCTCCTCCCACTACAACAAATGTCAAAAAACTATTTCGAAGAATAGGGTCTGTTTCATTTTCAGCTTGTTCAAGCACATCTATTACTCTATTTCTTAGCATTACTGCATCATTGAGGGTCTTCATTGTGTAAGCATTTTTTTCGACATCTGCCATTCCAAAAAAGTTGGTTTCACTACCTAATGCAACTACCAAATAATCATAATGAACTGAAAAACCTCTTTTTTCACTAGTACCCCATAATGTTACAAGTTTTCCAAAAGGATCCACATTTTTTATTCTACCCTCATAAAATTTTGTCTTTTTACAAATTGCTCTAATAGGCATTACAATATGCCTTGTTTCAATCATACCTGATGCTACCTGAGGTAACATTGGAGTAAATAACAGAAAATTATCTTCACTTATCATTACCAACTCAATTTCAGAATTATTTCCAAAATACGACTCTAATTGTCTGGCACATTTTACTCCTGCAAACCCTCCTCCTAAAATGACTATTTTTTTCTTATTTCTTGCCAATTACATCATACTCTAAAATTACTGAATATATCCTATGAGATCAACTTTCTCAACAAATCATAAATAATTTCAGAATTTATCCAATTCTGACTATATCAGAATGAAGTATTTCATATGCTCTAGAAGCATCTCTCTCATTTAGAATTATGATTATACTGTCTTGGCTGAAAAATGCATTTACAAGTTCTATTCCACTATCATGTAAAATCTCTGCAACATAAGATACTACATCCGATTGATTTTGGTTTGCTGGAATTGAAATTCTAATCTTTGCAAGACCTGTACTAAACATATTTTCCCTATTTGGTATATTTTCAAAGATTTGTCTAATGCTTTCCATGTCTTCTGTAAAGAATCTAAATGAATCCGATAATCTAAAAAATTCATAATTGCTAGTAATTTTTGAAAATTTATCTAAAATTAATGTAGGATCCATCTCTGCAGAATCTTTTTTTGAAAATTTAATGTCCATCATTCCGTCAGTTAATACAAGTCTTGCATTTTTCAAAACAGATTCTTCTTTGATATTCTCTTTGATTTCAAATGAATCTGCATATCGTTTTATGGCAACTACAATTGTATTGAGATTTACAGGACCACCCAAAACCTTTTCAATTTCTGGCTGAATCTTTACGGCCAGTGCCGTATAGTTAACTAAATCCATCTTCATACAATCATAAATTGAACGATTTCTCGTGACAATTTCCCTGACTATTTCAGGAATAGACATGTTAGTAATTCTCATTAAGCATAACTATACAATGTCAGTTATAATAGCATTATGTAATAAATTATACAATTATCCATAATATTTATATAATGTAATATACATTACATATAGCAGATAAATATGACAATATTTGATGATGAATTTGATAGGATCTTTAAGAAAATGTCAAGCTCTTTTTTCGATATAGATGACATATTTGAAGAATTTAAGGAAAACGGCTCCAACTCTGGTCCATTTTATTATGGCTATACTATGACTGTTGGTCCTAACGGAAAACCTGTTGTAAAAGAGTACGTAAATGTAAAACCAGGATTACTTTCATCATTTGATACTAGAGAACCAAATGTAGATGTAATTGTAGATGAAAAAGAAAAACTGGTAAAACTTGTAGCCGAGATGTCAGGAGTCGAAAAAACAGACGTTAAAATTCTTGTACAAGACAAATCTGTAGATATATCTGCAGAACATGGTGAAAAGAAATACCATGTAAAAGTTCCAATCAAACATAAAGTTGATGAAAACTCTGCAAAAGCTTCTTACAAAAATGGAATTCTTGAACTAGTATTCAAGTTAATTGAAGATGAGAAGCCAAAAGGCAAAAAGGTGGAGGTTGAATAAACCCCACTAATTTTTATGGAGAAAAAAATGACTGAAATTATTTTAAAAGTAGTTGAAATTCCCCAACAACATGTTGGAAGAGGAAGAGCTATAGTTGATCCTAAAATAATTGAAGATACTAAATGGAAATCAGGACAAATTTTAGAATTAACACACAATAAAAAAACACATGTAAAACTTTGGCCTGGTTCTCCTGAAGAATATGGTACAGATATTATTAAAATTGATGGAATGACTAGACAAAATATTGGAGCTGGAATTGGCGATAACATTTCTATAAAATCAGTAGAAGCTGCTGATGCTGAACAAATTACTTTATCTCCAACTGAAAAATTATCTATTGATGAAGAACAATTACATGATGTCATGATTACAAATTTCCAAAATTATGTTTTTACTGTTCATGATTCAATCCAACTACCAACCCAAATGGGTGGAAAAATACAATTTATTGTAACCAATACAAAACCATCAAAACCAGTAATTGTAACTGAAAGTACAATTTTCAAGCTTGGTCCAATGACAAAAGCAGTTGATTCAACTATTCCACGAATCACATATGATGAATTAGGAGGTTTGAAAAAAGAAGTTCAAAAAATCCGGGAGATGGTAGAATTACCCATGAGACACCCAGAATTATTTGAGAAAATAGGCGTAGAAGCACCAAAAGGTGTATTATTATATGGTCCGCCAGGAACTGGAAAAACTCTATTGGCAAAAGCAGTTGCCGGTGAGACCAGTGCTCACTTTATTTCACTTAGCGGACCTGAAATTATGGGAAAGTATTATGGAGAAAGTGAGGAAAGAATTAGAGAGATTTTCAAACAAGCAGAAGAAAATTCACCAAGCATTGTATTCATTGATGAAATTGATTCAATTGCCCCAAAACGAGATGAGGTTTCCGGAGAAGTTGAAAAAAGAATTGTTTCACAACTTTTGACATTAATGGATGGTATGAAAAGCAGGGGTAAAGTTGTAGTGATTGCAGCTACTAACAGACCAGACTCAATTGATCCTGCTCTTAGAAGACCAGGTAGATTTGATCGAGAAATTGAAATTGGAATTCCAGATGATGAGGGAAGATATGACATACTCTCAATTCATACACGTGGAATGCCAATTGATGAAAAAGTAGATCTCAAACAAATTGCAAAAATAACACATGGATTTGTAGG
Organism: Nitrosarchaeum sp.; assembly: GCA_031431055.1. Classification (GTDB taxonomy): domain Archaea; phylum Thermoproteota; class Nitrososphaeria; order Nitrososphaerales; family Nitrosopumilaceae; genus Nitrosarchaeum. The sequence continues at coordinate 19,706 of JANPCQ010000085.1, read as the reverse complement.
GGCAGATCTTGAAATGTTATCAAAAGAAGCAGCAATGCGATCTTTACGAAGAATTTTACCTGAAATTAATCTTAGTGAAGAAAAAGTTTCTACAGAAATTCTTCAAAAAATTAAGATTACAAGTGATGACTTTAGAGATGCACTAAAAGAAGTAAGACCAAGTGCATTACGAGAAGTCCAAGTACAAATTCCAAATGTTGACTGGAATGATGTAGGCGGTCTTGATGAATTAAAAGAAGAGTTACGTGAAGCTGTGGAATGGCCAATTAAACACAAAGAAGCTTTTGAGTATGTTGATGTAGAAGCACCAAAGGGAATCTTACTTCATGGTCCGCCAGGAACAGGAAAAACAATGATTGCAAAAGCATTGGCAACAATGACTGATTCTAACTTTATCAGCATTAAAGGTCCAGAGTTACTCTCAAAATGGGTAGGTGAATCTGAAAAAGGAGTAAGAGAAATTTTTAGAAAAGCTCGTCAGGCAGCACCATGTATAATATTTCTTGATGAGGTAGACGCACTTGTACCAAGAAGAGGTAGTGGTGATTCAGGTTCACATGTTACTGAAAATGTTGTCTCTCAAATTCTCACTGAAATTGATGGACTAGAAGAACTACATAATGTCTTGATAATTGGTGCCACAAACAGACTTGATATTGTTGATGAGGCATTACTTAGACCTGGCAGATTTGATAGAATTATTGAGGTTCCAAATCCAGATTCTAAAGGCAGGGAACAAATATTTAGGATTCATTCCAAAAAGAAACCACTAGCAAACGATGTCAACATAACAAAAATTATTGAATTAACAAACGGATTTAGTGGCGCTGAGATGGCTGCTATAACAAACAGAGCCGCAATTCTTGCTTTGAAAAGACATGTTAGCACAAAATCAGAAAACATCAAAGACATCAAAATAACACAGCAAGACCTACTTGACTCCATTGATAAGGTAAAGCCTAGGAAAAAAGAATCACCTATGATTCAATCCATAAAATAGTCTAAATACTAAGAAATATGACTAAAAAATGATGAAACTCTATCTTGATTTTGAGCCATGCAAAGAATGTAACACCATGATGAATGAACTAAGTAGTCCTGAAATGTTATTTGCAGACGCAAAGAAGAGAGCTGATGAATCTGCAAAATTCCTACGACATCTCACCTATAATCACAATGAAGTAGTACAGGCTGTAATGGAAGATCTACCTAAACAAAAAAGAGATCAAGAATTTGATTTCTTCAAGTAATTCCTATTTGGTATAGAAATCACATTGTAATATATGTTAAAAATAAAATTTGTAAGCAAAATTAAAAAATAAAAATATGAGAAAACAAACTATTCTTTTCGAATAGATTCTAAAGAGTGACCACGATTAACAATCATCTGAGTAATTACCTCACTTGTATACTCAATTCCATGCTCTTCTGCAAAATGTACTCTGAGTTTTTCAAGTAGTGCTACATTCTTTGCTCCATTTAAAATAAAGTCACACTCAAACCCATAATCTTGACATTGTAGTTTAAGCGTCATTCATTCTGCACAAACTATTGAATCTATAAAAATCATGAGTTTTATGTTCAAAATAGCTATTGACATAGCCTTGATATGAATAAAAAATCATGACTAAATAACACTAATAATTCCTAATAATACAAAAATTAGAAGTAAATAATGAAAGGTTTGGAATTTGTATTTTTGGCAGTAGGATCTGCACTTGGAGCTTTTCTAAGATATAAAATCACAGAATCTCCGTTATTGTTCAATACTTTACCTCTTAATGTTTTGATTGTTAATGTTATTGGAGCATTTATCCATAAGGAATGTTTGTCGTTTTATCAGAACAATAGAATCTTGATGGAAGATATTCACTCTTAACTGCAATCGGTTTTTGTGGTTCACTTACTACCATGTCGTCATTTACACTTGACTCCAGTAATCTCTTAGATAAATCATCATTATGATACTCTAGTTGTTAATCTAGTAGCAAACATAGGACTAACTATTAGTGCATTAATTGGTGGAAAATCACTAATGGCTGCTATAATAAATGGTTAATCAACTGTAAGAATTATTGTTTGTATACTTTGATTACTGATTATTAGTTAGTTAAGTTTTAGACTAATTCGCCTAGAAAGTGAACAACTTTGTTTACAACAATTACTGTTCTATCTTTAGGAACATGAAATAGTTTTTCTGAGTTATTTGATGATTGAATTATTAACTTAGAATAAGGATCCTTAAGAGATTTGTATAGAACTCCTTTATCTCCTACTGATTGAGACCAATGTGTACCTTGTAAAAATGATATGGTTTCAAATTTAATGACATGATAAGAAAAAACCATTTAGAATTCACTATTATTTTTACATTCTAGTAATTATTTGAAGAACTGATCTATCTTATCTCTATATTTGTAAGCTATTTTTGCAAACTCTGAAAAATCATCAGCTGTTGGATATTTCATTCGCACTGCGTATTGATTAATAAAAATAGATATTGCACTACCTATAATCAGATTGTAAATTCCATCTGCTACATTTTTTGAATAAGGAAATACTATTTTGATTATAGGAAGATATGTCTCAGTCTGAGAAATCATTAAATTGATATTTTTTTCAACGTATTCCTGGATGTCATCTGGAATTGGCATAACTATTACTAAGATTGATTTCTTATAATGTTTTATTATCTAACATGAATTAGATATGAACTGGTCATTTTTCATTTAAACAACTATTAAAGGAAAATTTTAATCAATTTATGCTAAACAAAAATATCAAATTCTACATGCCAAATTGAATTTATAACACCAAAAGGAATTTTGATTATTGACTGAACTAAACAAAAAAGTATTTGGAAGAATTACTGCAAAAGAAATCATAGGAGCAATTCCACCTGCAATTCCTGATACAAAGGAATTACTAGAAAATGAATTTCAAAATTTGATTAATGAACTTGAATTACAAACCAAAGATGATTTGAAAAAATTGTTAAAAGAACAACAAATAGCAAATAAACACATCAATAGTAGACCTGGTGCTATGGCTCTGGCACAAGACAAAATTCGATTATTTACCGAATATAATCAAAAATATATCCAAACTATTAATGAAAAACTAAAGTCTTAATTCTCATCTTTCTTTTTGTTCTATTTCTTGTAGATTTTTGGCTTTTTTACTTAATTATGAAATATCATCCATGAGAAATATTTTGTTCCAAAAACGATTTTGTAAACTAGATACACATTAAATCATCATAAACAATTTGATATCATTGAGTGCAACTGACTCTTTACGGGAAGACCACAAGCAGATCAAACGTCTAGAAAAAATAATTATAAAATGTTACAAGGATCTTTATGACGGAAAGGATATACCACTTGGTGATATTGAAAAAATAAATCTAGTAATTGCAGAATTCCTAGACTCTATCCATTATTCAAGAGAGGAAGACTCGTATTTTCCATGTGTTGCAAGCTATGATCATCTAAAAGAAGAGATAAGAAATTTAATGATAGAGCACGAGTTTTCGCGAAGGATTGCAAACAATATATCAACGCATCTGACACGTTGGAAGAACGGAGAAGACGCAAGAGAACCTGTAGCAAGATTTCTTAGAACATATTCAATTTATCTTATGGATCACATGTCAAAAGAGGAACAATTCTTTGATAAGGCAGAAAGCGAAGTAATATCAAAAGAAGAAGAGATGGAGATGTTTGAGCAGTTTCGTTCTGTTATGGCAATTACAAAAAAGATGCAAGAGATGATCAAAGAAATTGAATATCTTGAGAAACGTCCTTGGTTTCTAACGTAAGCTCTTTAAGACCTATTTTAGAAATTTCCAATTATGAAGCCTTTTGTTTTATGGATGACTGGCTTACCATGTTCAGGTAAGACCACAATTGTCAAAGAGCTACAAAAAGACATTCCAAATCTAGCAATGCTTGATGGAGATGAGCTGAGAGAGTGGTTTTCACCAAAAGACTTTACCAAGGCAGGAAGAGATGAGCACAACAAAAGAGTAGCTCATCTGGCAAAATTATTACTAAAACATGGAGTTCCATCTGCAGTATCTCTTGTTTCCCCATACAAGGAAAACAGAGACAATGCAAGAGAGATCATCAATTCAGGTGACCAGTTTGCTGAATGTTACATTAAATGCTCAATTGAAAAATGTGAGCAAAGAGATGTCAAGGGAATGTATGCCAAGGCAAGAAGAGGCGAGATCAAAGGATTTACAGGAATTGACGACCCATATGAGACTCCCGATAATCCAAACTTGCTAATTGATACAGAACATGAGTCATTAACAGATAGTGCAAAAAAGGTAAAGGAATTTCTTAAGAAAAGAAACCTAATCTAGTTTTTTAAATTCTTTAACTATTTTATCATGAATCAATCCATTAGTTACTAAAATTCCATTTTGGTGATTTACTATTTTGTTATTGTATGTAATGTCATTACCTAACATATCAGTCATTTTTCCACCTGCTTCAGAAATTAAACAATATGATGCAGCTGAATCCCATTCTTTCATCTTATTTGTTGTAGTAATGTATACTTCTGCTTCTCCTGAGCTAATCTTTCCTACTTTTAATGAACTTCCTATACTAGTAAAATTTTTAATCCCTAATTTTTTGATAAACATTTTTTCTTTTTCTGAAAGATGATGTCTTGAACCAACCGCTTTACATTTTGAAAGTTCTGAAACTTTTGTAACTGATATTTCCTTCCATTTGCCCTTTGAAAACCTAAAAGCACCGCAGCCTTTTTGTGCTGCAAAAATAGTTTTTTCTGTAGGCCAACCAATAACACCTATGATTGGTTTTTTATTTTTTATCAGTGCAATCATTACAGTAAATTCTCCAGTTTTGTCTATAAAATCAGAAGTGCCATCAAGAGGATCAACTATCCAAATAGTTTCCTCCAATAATCTCTTCTGATCATCTTTATCTTCTTCTGATAAAATTTTATGATTTGTTTTTGATAAAATAGCCTTAATGATTTCATTACTTTTTAGATCAGCTTCTGTAATTGGTGAATCATCACTTTTAGTGAATGTTTCATATTTGCTTTCGTATATTTTTAAAATTGAATTTCCTGCTTCATATACAGCCTCAATAGCCACATCTAATTCTGGCATTTTGTCTAAAACTGGAATATTTTTCATTGGTAATTACCTAGGTAGTTAATTCTGGTTTTAATGTCCAGACGACTCCTAGGACAATAAATGGAATTGACATTACTCCAATAATTGCAAGTATGATGTTAAATTGAGATTCTGATACTTGTGGATTATTGACTATCCAAGGTAATGGTAATGTAATGACTACCCAAATTATTCCTAATAGAATAATTAATTTGGCCTTTTTCTTTCGATCTGTCATTATTTTCAGTATTCTTTGAGCAGTATTAAATCCCTATGAATTTACTTGATTGATTCTCCACCATCAACTGTAAGTATTGCTCCTGTTGTCCAGGCAGCATCATCGGAAGCAAAATACAAAATTGCTTTCGCTATTTCTTCTGGTTGCCCAATTCTGCCCATTGGGTGCTCATTATTCATAAATTCCCTATCTTTTTCAGTTTTTAAAAATGGTTTTGTCATATCTGTATCAACCACACCAGGACAAATACAATTAACCCGAATTTTGTATTTTGCATATTCTAACGCCCAACATTTTGTAAGAATAATTAATCCGGCTTTTGCTGCAGAATATGCATCTACATTAAATCCTTGATATGCTTTTAATCCTGCATCTGATGAGATATTGACTATTGATCCTGATGTTTTTTGTAAATGAGGTATTGCTGCTTTTGTAAATCTAAATTGTCCTGTAAGATTTACATCTAAAACATCATTCCATTCAGACTCGTTAATTTCATGTAATTGTTTTATCTTTGGAAAAATTCCTGCATTATTTACTAGAATATCTAATTTACCAAATTTCTCAATAGTTTATTCTACAACTTTTTTAACATCATTTTCATTTCTAATATCAGCTGTTATTCCTATTGTATTTGAAAGCTGACTAACTGCACTTTCTAATCTCTTTGAATCTTTTGCTGTTATGACTATATTTGCACCGTTTTCAGCAAAAATTTTTTGCAGTTGCAAATCCAATGCCTCTACTTCCACCAGTTACAATTGCAACTTTTCCAGATAACTTCAACGTTTTTTTCAATAAATTTCGTAATTTATAGCTCTTTAAACTAATAATGTAAGAATTTATTTTTCATATTCGTAGGATGAATTCTATAATTTGAAAATAATTTTATCATTTCATATGTTTACAAATCATTCTTCAAAACCTAATTTGTTTTCTAGAATCAAAATCATCTACTCTACATTAATCAATACTAAATCAAAATATTGTGTAACATTGTTTTCTTTCACATTATCTATGTTGAATTTTTCAATTTTCTAATTATTTTGATATGATTTTTTCCAAATCTTTGAGTTAACTAGTAGCATAAAATTTTTCATAAAATTCTATAAAATATTATAATTTTTCATATTAATTCTTAAATAGTTGAAGTAACTATAATAAATAATGCCGAAGGATATAATTCCTATCGACTAAAGTGGCGTTACCCCGCAGAACAAAAAAGGTAATCAGGCGTTTTAACGACCTGACCACGAGAGGAAATCTCTCATAGTTCTGCAGTAAAGGGGAAACGCCTTTTTAATTTTTAATAATATCCACAGATACTGGGCCTAATTCATTTCCATTTGGATTAATTTCAATGGCTATTACCTGTTGAGCTGGAATTGAAATTGCTTTTTGTCCATCATAATCCCAAGTATAATACTCTGATATTCCTGTTTGATGTAGAATTCCTTTCAACTTGAAATTTTCAGAAAAATTATAGTTTTCTCCTTTTAATAAAATAGTTAGAAATTGAGGACTATCACCATTGGGAACAAATCTGAAAAGATAATTTCCTTTATTCACAGTAAATGTATCAGAATAAATTCCATTTTTGTATAAATCAGGTTCTGCCAAAGTAGCATGAAAAACTACATTGCTATTTTCCGTATCCTCCTGATTAAATGATAATCCTATTACGACTATTATCAACATTATAGGAATGATGATTATTTTTTTATTCATTTAAGCTAAATGATTAATTCTATTATAAAAATAAATTTCTAATCATAACTCTAAAGCTTCTTTCAGACCCTTGTATCTATTTCTTCTAGTTACTTCTGTAACTCCTGTAGCAACTGCGATGTCTTTTTGAGTTTTATTTTCACCAATTATTACACAAGACAGGTATAATGTTGCAGCAGCTAATCCCATTGGATCTTTTCCTGCAGAAAGTTCAATTTTAGTAGCCGGATCTAAAATCTCTACTGCCTTTCTTTTTGTTTTCTCTGATAATTCTGTAATACTAGATATTCTTGAGATGCATTTAATAGGATTCACAACTGGCATTTTCAGATCTAATTCTCTTAATAATAATCTGTAACATCTTGCTATATCTTTTCTTTTGATGTTAATTCCGTTTGCAACATCTGTTAACGTTCTTGGAGTTTCAGTATTTCTACATGCAGCATAAAGAGATGCTGCTATAAGACCTGGAATTGAACGCCCTCTGACAAGCCCTTTGTCAAGGGCTTTTCTGTAAATATAGGCTGTCTTTTCAATAACAGCATCAAATAATGCAAGTTTTGTTTTTAGTCTATCTAATTCGCTAAACGTCTGTCTAAAGTTTCTGTCAACAGGCTCATGAACCTGGCTTCTATTGTCCCATGTCCTTAGCCTCTCAATTGTACTCTTCATTGATGCAGTGAGTGGTTTTCCAGCGGCATCCTTATTTTGAGGATTAATTATTGTAGCCAGTCCCATATCGTGCATAGCCAAAGAAGTTGGCGTACCTATCCTAGTTCTATTATCTTCCATCTTCTTTAGAAAATGCTCTCCATTCTGGCCCTTCTTGTTCTACTCTATCTGTAGTAACAAAACCACACTTGGAGCAAAACATCTCCCCAGTATTAGAATCAGTCAAAATTGCTTCCTTGTTACAACGTTGACATCTATTACTAGAACCAACACTTTGAGCCATAAATTCAGAAATTCATCTTCATTCTATACTTAAAAAGATTTGACATACAAAACCGGGTAGATTTTCTGAATTTGGGCTTAAAAAAAATATTTAAATACAATTTTTTTATCCACACAAACATAGAATGGTAAAATGTCCCCTATGCGGAGAGTCGCTAAATAACAACGCTGTGATTCCAAATCACATACAAAAAATCCATTCACAAAGAATATCAATCCTAAATCTCTAGGAAAGACATTCTTGTTAGTAATATTTTATTTACTGTTAAGCAATGTTTACACTTGAAATTAAGTACAAATCATAAGATCAAATTCATTGTCAGATTTACAAAATAAATGGAATAAACAACAAAAACCAGGGATTACCGATAAAATCAACGACACATTTAATCCGAAAGGAGCATTAAAACCTAAAATCCAAAATGGAATCAAAAAATTACAAACACAAATTGCCAACCTTGATTCAATGATTGTAAAATTAAATGAAAGAGACAGTAAACTTTTCAAAAGAATAGTTGCAGCAACTCAGTTACATGATGTGAATACAAGTAGAATTTTATCAAAAGAATTAGTAGAGGTAAGAAAAACTACAAAAATTTTAGGTAATGCAAGAATAGCATTAGAGCAAATTGAATTAAGATTAACAACTTATCATGATCTTGGAGATACTATAGTTACTATTATGCCTACAATAGGTTTAATGAAAAATCTTAAATCATCTCTTGTAAAGTTCATGCCAAGTGCTGACCAAGAAATTAATCAGATGACACAAATGTTGGGTAGATTTATGACTGATAGTTTCTCAAGTGGTGCTACATTTGGAATGGACGAAACAACCAATTCTGAATCCGAGAAAATTCTACAAGAGGCAGCAGCTGTAGCTGAAAGTTCTGTTGAAAATAGATTTCCTTCAATGCCTACAAACACTAGGACTTCTAAAAGTAAATTTTTCTGATACCTAAAATTCTAAATCTTAACTTTCTAGAGATTCTCTGGGTTCTTTAATTTTCTTAATTCTATTACCTTCATTATCAATTATTCTATCAATTCCAGATAATCTATCTCTTAAATTATTGATAAGTGAGCCTACCTCATCAGCCTCATTTTCAACTTGTTGTCTCTTATGAGTTAGTTCTTTAATTCCTCTATTTTCCTCTTCAATGTACTGACTCACTTTCTCTAATTTTTCTTTTAGATTTTTAATATCTACAGATTCTTCTTCAATATCTTTTTCTAACACGGTTCTCTTATCTTTTAGATTTTTTATCATTAAACCTACATAGTCAATGGCTTCTTCTAATTTGGCACGTTTATCCATTAATTCTACAATTCCAATTTCTCCTGCTGTTTCATTAGATGACATCTCTCTAGATTTCATATTTGCATGTTCATCGGCAGTTCTTTCTTCAGTCATCTCTCCGCCTTCTTCCTTTTTGAATTTATCAAACATTTTATGTTCTCTTTTCAAAATGGGAATAAAAAGTTATTATGAATCTCAAAGCTGACCTAGTGACTGATTTTTTGATCATTAAAAAGAAAAATGGTGGTTATACCACCAAAAATTGAATTTCTAAGCTCTATTAGAATTATAAAAAATTTTTCTAGTTTACTGTTAGTTGTTCAATATACAATAGTATGATACTAATCTACGTCAGGACTTTTTAGACTAGAATTAATCAAATAACTGAACACAATACTCAACGCTGTTCTCAATTCTTTGTACTCAAATTTTCTCTTTGGTAGGTTATATTCAAAAAGCACTATTTTGACATAGATCTTATGGATTTGATGCTGAAGAGAGATTTTCTCTCATTGCGGTAATTTTTGTTAAAATTATTAATTTTAAGAGATGAAATACACGTTCCGTCATGTGTTCCGCTTTAAAGTTTCAAAATGTTCCTCATTAACCAATTAGTCCTATACTAACACATGTCAAAACAACAATACAGGTCCGAAATGGGCATAATGGGTGACATCTTAGACGTAACTGCCGATGGTGGTCGTACTGGAGTCATTATATCTGCAATATCTCGTAAAGCCAACCTATCTCACTATGCAGTACTAGACAAATGTGAGAAACTGGTAGAAGCAGGCTTGGTCGAGTCAGTCAAAAACGACAGGAATAGAGTCTTCTTGATTACTGAAAAGGGACTTCAATTTTTCCAGGAATTTAAGAGATTCCAGGGACTTGTCGAAAGTATGAATTTGAGATACTAGCCATGAACCCAGACCTCATACCTGTTCATAGTGGAGAGTCTATTCGAGAAGATGGAATGCTTTTTGTAAGGACTGATGGTATTCTCGAAACAATGGTTAAGGCACCTTTGATACTTGCTGGCTTAATTATTGTGGCAATAGTGATGCCTCTTCAAACCTCATTCAGCTCTACTCGAACTCTTGAACTTGTCATTTATTCTGATGGATCCACACATGTATCTACACAGATAGACGTGGATCCATTAGAACCTGATTTTGAGCTTGATTTGTTTGGTAAATCAATAGATAATTTTGTTGCAGTAGGAGACACTGGATTTTTGTTATCTGAAGAAATAGTTGCAGACAAAGCACTAATTGACACATTTGGTTCATCAAGTATTATAATTGATTATGATATTCATGATTTAATTTCAAAAGAAGGACGAGTTTGGACATTCTCTTTTGATTCGCCATCTGATTACACATTACTAATGCCAAAAAATTCAGTCATAGTTGGAATAAGTGGTTTACCAAACAATATGGAAATAGTAGATGAGCAAACAAAACTTGATCTTACTACTGGATTATCTGAAATAAACTACATCTTTAGTGCACCAATAAATCCAACTACACCCAAACCAACAATTCTAGATGAATTATTATTTAATTATGTTAATGTTGTAGTTATTGTTGGTCCAATTATAGCTGCAGTAATAGGCGGAGTATTAATGCTAAAAAGAAAGCAACAAAAATCCTTACCATCAATTATACAAACAGAATCTATTTCTGAAAAACAAATTGAAACAAAATCTATTGACACAGAAACTATATTCAATTTCAGACCTGAAATGCGTGAAGATGATAAAGAGATTGTAAAATTTATTTCTAATAATGGAGGTCAAGCACTTGAAAGTGAATTAAGAAAGAAATTTCTTCAACCAAGAACTACTATGTGGAGAGCTGTAAAAAGATTAGAAAGATTAGGAGTTATCGAAATTGATAAAAAAGATTTACAAAATTTAGTCAAACTAAAAAAAGATTTGGAGGAAGGGAAATGAAAAAAATAACCTCATTTGTATTGCTGATTTTAGTATCTAGTATGGTTCTAGGTGGTATGACTAATACTGTACAAGCCCAAACTGATCCGTCAATTCTTCTAAAAATTGCAAAACATGCCCAGAAACAACTTGAAAATCAGATAAACCAAGACTCATCAGATAAAACAAAACAACTTTTCAAAGATGGTGCACAACAAATTAAGGCCTTGGAAGAATCTCTTAGAAATAATGAAACTGATTTAGCAAAACAACATTTTCTTTCTGCAATGAGAATATTAAAAGAAGTGTCTCAACAATTATCAATCAATCGAGCTTCCCAGGTAGAAATGACTACTCTTAAAGCTACAGCAGAAGATCCGTCTGCTGATCTTCTTAGAATGCAAAACTATGTTGATAATCTCAAGACAATTGCTAAAAAATACAATACATCAGTTGACTTTTCTGAACTAGACGATCTCTTTGTAACAGCAAAAAAACAGATCATAGATAGGCAATTTGATGATGCACTACAAACAATTAGTAAAATTAAACAAATTACTGTAGATTTCAATAACGAAATTCGTAGCTATGCATCTCAACAAGAACAATCCCGTGCTAAAGAATATGCCCAAAAATACTTAGAACAACTGGATAGATTAATTGAAAATGCAAAGAGTAAAGGCTTATCTGCAGATATTATCCAAAAACTTGAAACTGCTAGAGAAAATCTCTCCTCAGCAACAAATCCACATAAGATAATCAAACAAATAAGAGAAATCATATCAATTAAAGAACAATTTGAATTAACAAAAAATGATCGACTGGAATCTAGAGTTATGCAAATTGAAAAAATATTATTCAAATTATCTAACTCTGATAAATTAAGTCAAGTTGATCTAGAAGATGCTAAAAAAACACTTCAAACCATTAAACGCCATTTATCTCAAGGTGAATTTGAAACGGCAAATGAATTATTACGATCATTAGCAACATTATTAGAACAATTTCGAGATTAATCATCTTACTTATCATAAACTTCATATACATTTTCTAAACAGAATTGAGCATGGCTTCTAAAGCAATTACTGTCGGTGTAGGAATTCCAATGATCGTAGTTGGTGCTTTGATAGCATGGTTATTGGCTCCATTACAAGGTGAAATGCAAAACACAGTAGAATTTGTGGGAAGCTTAATTGGAATTTTAGGAGTAGTTTTCTTCATTTCTGGTTTATTCTATACAAAAGAACCTGTAATGCACTAACCAAAACTCATTGAATAAATAATGAAAAAAATTACCACAATTACTTGAAAGTTAGATTATTTGAGATATTTACATCAGTTGAAGGTGAAGGAATACTTTATGGTACAAAAACGCTTTTTGTTCGATTAGCTGGTTGTCCATTTACTTGTTTTTATTGTGATACCAAAGAATCACTCCCACTTGATTCTGGAAAAGAATACACAATTGAGGACGCGTGTAAACTAATAGATTCTAATCTCAAAAATCAAACATATAAAGTAAATTTTACAGGTGGTGATCCATTAATTCAACATGATGCAGTAGCTAAACTTGCAAAATATATTCAAACTAAAAAAATTCCAACTTATCTAGAATCGTCATGCTTTGATTCTGATAGATTCAATCACGTATTACCATTTATTGATATTGTTAAAATAGAATTTAAGACAAAAGATTCTGATTTTGTAGATTCTAAACACTATGACAGATTAATTGATAATGCAATGAAATGTCTTAAATCATCTGTTGCATCTAAAAAAACTACATATATCAAAATAGTTGTAAGCTCTAAAACTAAATTGGAAGATTTTAAAGATTTAGTTGATAAAATATTTCATATTATTTCAAAACAAGATATTGACGGATTCATTATACAACCAACATATGGTATTGCAGAACCTTCATTAGATCTATTGCTAAATTTGTATGACATAGTTTATCCACATTACATTGATGTCAAAGTTGTACCTCAACTTCATAAATTCATTGGAGCACCATAATCTTATCACCAGCCTAGAAACCAGACTAGGTTCAAATACTAGAAAAAATCTGTGAAAACATCAATGGATAAAGAACGTGTAAAAAAACTCGTTAGAGAATTAATTATAGAAATTGGTGAGGATCCTACTCGTGAGGGTCTTAAAGATACTCCTGAAAGAATTGCAAATATGTATCAAGAAATCTTTGGTGGATACGATTCTGATTCTGAATTATCGGTACAATTCTCTGAAGATTCTGATGTAGTTATTGCACGCAATATTCAGTTTTATTCAATGTGTGAACACCACATGTTGCCATTTTTTGGAAAAATTCACATAGCATATTCTCCTAACGGTAGAGTTTTTGGAATCTCCAAACTAGTAAGATTAGTTGAAAAATACTCTAAAAGACTACAAATTCAAGAACGCCTAACCAAGAATATAGCTGATGAGTTATTTGCTCAGGGTGTAAAGGGAGTTGTAGTTTTAGCTGATGCAGAACACTTCTGTATGAAAATGCGTGGAGTTAGAAATGATGCAATACTTACCACATCTGCATATAGAGGAATTTATGAAAATAAGGAGGAAAAAGAGAACATTATGACTATGATTAGACGACGTACCTCCGACATATCACTTTAGGTTCTCCTGAAAAATTAAATAATCAATCTTTTAGACAAAACCCATGGGAGCTAATCCTAATGTCCACATTCCAAAAGAATCATGGCCTAACTGGACATGGTATGCAATTGAATTTGGAATTGTTATTGCAATTTCAATGTTAGTTTCAAGAGAAATTACCAATTCCATACAAGGACTAACTCCAGAAATCCAAAATTATGTATTTATGGGAATTGTTGGTGGAATATTCTTTATTTGGTATATTATAATTAGAAATTTTGTTTTCAAAAAGAAGATTCTTGATAACAAATACTAGATACTATTTTAAATATTTTGTTTTGTCTATAATACCAGCTTTTTGAAAAGCTATTTTTCTATTATTACAAGATTCACAACTACCGCAATGATATTTTTTACTAGAATAACAACTCCATGTTTTGAAAATGGAATTACCCAAAGTTTTGAAACCAACTTTTAGCAAATCACTTTTTGAAAGACCCTCACGATACGGTGACCATATTTTGATATTTTTTCGTACTCCTGAATTTATTCCATCAATCTCACCTTGGTTAAAAGCTGATTCCAGCTTTTTTGCAAATATTGGTCTACAATCAGGATAGTGTTTATCACCTGTATGCGCACCATATGCTACAAATGATGCATTAAGAGTAAATGCCCATGCTGAAGCAATTGACAGAAATACTGCATTTCTAATTGGAACAACAATAGAATAATCAAACTCACTTGGAATTTTCCTCTTTGAACTAGTTAAAACATTAGAATCTCCATACAATTCTTTCATAAAACCAATATCGATAATTTTATGCTGTTTTAATCCAAGCTTCTTTGCAAAAGTTTTTGCTGCAACAATTTCTCTATTTGCTTTTTGACCATATGAAAATGAAATTCCATAAAGATCATATTTTGATTTCAGATAACTAACTATACAAACCGAATCTACTCCACCACTAAACAAAATAACTGCTTTTTTCATAACTTCTCTTTCTCGATTATTTTTTTATTACCAGTGCACCCTTACTTGGCTTACAAATTACAGTTTGACATTTGGTATTTGCAGATGCAAATCCTTTCGACATTGCTAAACTTATCTTCTTTAAATTTGCTGAACTCTTTGAAAATGCAATTACTGAAGGACCTGCGCCACTAATTGTTACACCAAATGCACCTGCCTTGAGAGCATTTTCTTTAACCTTGGCAAATCCTGGTATCATGTGTTGTCTTGCAGGTTCTACAATTACATCTTTTATGGAATCTCCTATCAATTTGGGATCTTTTTTCATGAATCCTGCAACAATTGCTGCAGCATTTGACAAGTTTGCAATACTGTCAATGAATCTGACTTTTTTAGGTATTACACCTCGTGATACTTTGGTTTTCTTTTTTGGAACCTTAAGTTTTGGAACTGCAATACACATTCTTAGATTCATTGGTGGTTTAATCTTGATTACATTTAGAGGGTTTGTCCTTACTATTACAAATCCTCCCAATACAGATGCTGCCACATTATCATAATGAATAGAACCGGCACTAGCCTTTTCTCCAGATCCAGCAATTTCTACAAGCGTATTTTCATCTAATTTCAATTCATACATCTTATCAAACGCAATTACAGTAGCTGCTGCTGAAGCCGCACTACTTCCCATTCCAAATCCTGCAGGAACACCTTTTTTTATTTTAATTTCTATACCATCTTTAATTTTGAATTTTTTTATCATATTTTTAACAACTAATCCCGCTGTGTTGTTGTCTGGATTTGTTGGAATGTCGTCTTCAGTAACTATGCTTATCCCACTTTTCTTTTTTGTTAAAGTAACTTCATCAAAAAAAGCATCAATGGCTAATCCAAATACATCAAATCCCGGACCCAAGTTTGCAGTAGAAGACGGTGCTCTTACAGTAATCTTTGATGCCAACTAATCTTCTACCTCTTCACCCAAGTTAAGAATTCTGCTCAGTGCTGCCTCCAAGTTTACTAATCCTTCCCCTGTAACATTAGAAACTGGAATCAATCCTTGAGCAAAACCGCCTAGATTCAAGCCTCGCAAAATATTTGTAGTTAAACTATACGTTTCTCCATCTGCCTCTTTGGCAATGGCGTTCTCTAATGATTTTAGATTGCTAGACCATTCTAAAATATCTCTTAGTTTAGAACCTATTAGATCTGTTTTGGTGATGGTGTTAATTGTTGGTAAATTCAAGCGTAATCTTATTGATGTTGCAAGAAGAGCAATTGAGACAAAGTTTACTGGTGTAGTAATTAACGCACCGTCAAAAAGAAATATGCTTGCCTTTTCTTCAGATGAAATATTTTCTACAACAAAGCGACCACTAGAACGATATGCAAATAGTTCAATTTGACCTGGTGTATCTACAATTAGATAATCTGGATTCACTTTACCAATATGTTCTTGAATCTCATCAATTTTAGAAGCAATCAAGTCATTTGCCATGACTACAGCACCATTTGGACCTAGATCATATTTTTGCATTATATCTATAACATCGACATAATCTCTAACATCAATATCGCATGTATAGGGTAAATTTCTAACGCCAGGATCCAAATTCAATACAGCTGCAAATGCACTATTTCTTGTATAATACTCGTATAGTTTTGATGTTAAAAGAGATTTTCCTGCTCCTGCTGTTCCTGTTACAAAAATTGATTTCAATACTATCTAAATTTTCTTTCTTGGCTTATATTTCAAACTAGTTACTTTTGATATCAATTCTTCAAAATATACCACAATGGCAATCAATAATTAAATAAAATTCCAATTGATCTATAACCTGTAACATTCCATAAAATTTGTGATTCAAAACTCTATTGATGAAAAAGAGACACACCTAAAAGAACTAGTTATCAAATTATTAGAAGAAAAAAACTTTTCAGATTATGTCCTTTTGGATTCATTATTTGCTGAAGTCAAACAAGAAATTCAAAAAACCCGCCAACGAACCAGCTAATTTCTTAGAGTTTTTCAAAATTTGTGCCTAGATACAGGCATTCAATATTGTTATTAAAATTTGGTCAACTTTCATATTTGAATCTATAAAAAAATCATCGATGAATTGGAGAATTATTGCTATTCCTGCAACTCTTATTCCTATTTTCATTATAGCGATTCAATTTGATATAAAATTTGAAGATGTATTGGCAATTGGATTTCTTCCATTTGTAGCAGCTGTAATTACCATTATGATAAAACTAGGTCTTCAAGGAATAAAATTTGCATACATTGCACATAAATATCTTGGAAAATTTGATTCTTTTTGGAAGTTATGTGGTGTTAGAATTGGAAGTGAATTTATTAAATTTACCACTCCGATGTTTGTAGGTGCAGAATTTGTTGTAATTTACTATTTGCATAAAAAAGGAGTTCCACCTTCAAAATCTACTTGGATTGCAATAATGGATATAGTCACTGAAGTTTTTGCAGGAGGTTTGTTATCGATTATGGCTGGTATTTTTGCATTAATGAACGGAGCATATGTTGTAGGTGTTATAATTTTAGGAATTAGTATTACCATAACTTCATTATGGATGGTTCTGTTCTTTTTATCATCTAAGAGAACTTTTCAAGTTCCAAGGATCTTTGTTAGTTTAACTAAGCGATTTGCTAAAGAAAAAGGAGAAAAATACATTGAGCAGACTAATTCCTGGATGGAAGAAGTTTGTATAATGAGTAGAAACAATCTTAAAACAACAGAATCAAAAAAAGTCTTTACAATCTCTTTTCTCTTCTCACTTGCATCTTGGTCATTTTATGGAATATCATTTATGATAATTGCAATGGGAACAGGATACGTGATTGGTATTTTTGATTCAATCATGGCTGTAATGGGTGCAAATGCAATTGGAAACCTGCCAATTACAATAGGTGGTTCAGGACTAGCAGAGTTTGGTATTATTGCATATCTGAATAACTTGGATCCATTCAATCTTACTGTCCCTCAAGGAACAGTTGCATGGGATGCAGTAATTGGTTGGAGAATTGCTACTTACTATGTACCTATTTTGATAACTTGGCTTTTACTGGTAAAACTAGCCTTGAGTAAAATCTCAAAGAAGGAAAAATCATAGAAACCACTTTATCTTTTAACGAATTTTTTGATTTATGGATTTCAAAGATAAAATTGTACTAATTACAGGCGCTTCATCTGGAATAGGTAAAGAAACTGCTATCCAATTTGCCAAAAAAGGCTCCAATGTAATTTTAGTTGCACGAAGAAAACAAAAATTAGAACAAATAGCTGATGATCTAAAAAAATTTAACATCTCCACTATGATTTGTGAATGTGATGTTTCTGATAAATTACAAGTAGAGAAAATGTCAAAACTTGTTTTAGAAAAATATGGTTCTATTGATATTTTAGTAAACAATGCTGGATTTGCAATTTATGGTTCTGTTTTTGATTTAACAACTGAAGAAATTGAATCACAGATGGCAACAAATTATTTTGGTATGATTTATTGTATCAAAAATTTTCTTCCATCAATGCTTGAAAAAAAATCTGGACATATTGTTAATGTGGCTTCTGTAGCAGCAAGTTTTGGTTTACCTGGAATTGCATCTTATTGTGCATCAAAATTTGCAATGTTGGGTTTTTCAGAAGGTCTAAAACACGAGCTTAAAGGAACTGGCGTTGGAATAACAGTTGTAAGTCCAATAATGGTTAGAACTGACTTTTTTGATCATCCATCCTTTAAAAAAATGCCAAAATATTCGCCACTATCTCTTAGTGATAAAACAGTCACAAAAGCAATCTTAAAAGCTGCAAATTCGCCACGATTAGAAATTATAGTTCCTTCAGTAGTTCGTGGTGCTGTATGGATGAAAAATACATTTCCATATCTGATTAATCCTATTTTGGGTATGGCTTTTAAAAAACAATCAAACTCTAAAACAAAAAACTAGCTTTATTCTTCATCGACAGATGTACTAGATCCTACATCAAGTAACTCCATTTTTTTTAATTCAAATTGATATATCGCATTCATATCTATTTCTTTTTCTTTTTGGAGGTATTCTGCTACCTTTTTACTTAATGGTGCTTTGTGTTGATCAAAAATAAATTCGTAGACAACTCCTTTTTCTAAATCTGACGTTTTAATTTTTTTTGCCAAATCAAATGTAACTATATGTCTACCATCTTCAACTGGATCATACACTTGAGCATCAATTTTATTGTCTGAATCATAAATTTCAAGAATATATCCAGCTCTTTTTTGCTCTTCTGGTTTCTCAAACTTTGCATTTTGAATTTCATCAGAAACCCAATCCGGAATGTCATCCTTTTTAGATGATTTTCTTTCTTTCTTAGCTGGTTTTTCTCCGTCTATCTTTTTTACCATAAAATAACAACTCTAGTCTAATTCTTTGTCTTTCTTACTTTTTTGCCACCATTCCAGATAATCATCTTGTTTATCTTCGCGTGTCTTCTCTTTTTGATTTAGTCTGTATTTGATGTCAGAAACTTGTTCTCGTGTAGCATACAGTCCACATCTCTTACAAATGAAATGCTTTGTAGCAGAATCCATTTTCATAGGAATTTCCACTTGATCAAATAACTTGAATAAATCATCTCTGCCTCTATTCTCTTCTGCAATTTCTGCTTCATATTTTGCTTGAATTTTCTTTCTCTCTCTTGCAGTACATTCTGGACAGTTAGGCACTAATAATTTGGCTTAATTTTTTCCATAAAAGCGTTCCCACGTTATTATTTGATCGATTTAAAATCTGACACGCGGATTTTA
>JANPCQ010000084.1:0-2688 GCA_031431055.1 Nitrosarchaeum sp. | reverse complement strand
ACACAACTTTGACCACAATTTATGAATCTGCCTTTAACTGCTCCTTCTGCAGCTTTTTCAATAATTGCATCATCTAATACGATAAATGGATCACTTCCTCCAAGTTCCAGAACACATTTCTTTAAATTCATTGCAGCTCTTTGGCCTACCTTAGCACCTGCATCTGTACTGCCTGTAAATGTCACCGCATTAACATCCGAATCTATAAGATGATTGGCAGATTCCACACTTCCTACTACTGTCTGAAATATTCCATCTGGTATACCTGATTCAGTAAATGCTTTTTCAATCTCAATACCTGATTGCATGGTTATTCTAGATGGTTTCATTACTATGACATTACCTGCCATTAAACACGGTGCAGCAAATCTTAGAGCTTGCCAATAAGGAAAATTCCATGGCATAATTGAACCAATTACTCCGAGTGGTTCAAAAGTAAGAAAACTTTTCCTTGCATCTGTGTTTAATACTTCATCAGCAAGAAAACTATCTCCATGATCTGCATAAAACTCTAATGCCCATGCACACTTTTCAACTTCACCAGTTGACTCTTTGATTGTTTTTCCCATTTCCGAGGTTGCAACTTTTGCCAATTCCATTTTGTTCTTTTTTAAATATTCAACTAAATTGTAGATGTAACTCCTACGTTTTTCATAATCTTTTTTCCATTCTGGAAAAGCTCTTCTTGCCTTTCCAACTAACTGGAATACTTGCTCTTTATCCATTGGTGTATATTTTGCAATTTCTTCACCGGTTGCTGGATTTGTTGTTGTTATTTGATTCAGGATTTTTTTTACTAAATTCTCCTATTTAATTTAGTGACCTCTTTCTCAAATTTTCAGATACTATGAGAGTATTTTTGTATATAATTTAATGATAATATGAGTAAATTCTTCATACACTCATTCTGAATTGGTCTTTTTTCTAAATAGTATGTAATACTAGAATGTCTGTTGCATATCTTTTTTAATTTCATCAATTTTTTTCGAGTATGCCTTTTTTGATTTATCATTCTTTTTTAAATTCAATACATTTCCACATGATGGACACTTGAACATGCCTTCTAATGCATCCTCAAATGTAACTCTGTGACAATCTTCGTTTCCACAATGATAAAAATCTGAATAATTTTCATAATCAAATCTCTGTTGTAATCTTTCTGTAATTTTCTTTTTTTGGTTCTCTATGAAATGTTCTACTTCTTCCCTACGCGTTCTCCATCTATATACAAACCATCCTTTGCGTTCATCTTTGACTCTAATTCCAGTGATGAGCGATTTTCCAAATAGATCATACAAAACTTTTCTAACCATGTTGATCCTCAAACCTGTAGAACTTGCAATTTCCTCATCTGTCGCATCTTCTGCCTTCAAAAGCGATCTTGCAACCTTAAGATACTCATCTCCTCCTATCATGGATGCAATTCTAACGAAAGGGTCTTCGTATTTGTCTACCAACTCTAGTCACTAATGATTTTCTATTATTAATCCCTTGGTCCGCTTACTAGGACGTTTTTGCCTTTTCTTGTAGGTATGATCTTTCTTTTAGCCCCTGGAAATCTGTTCTTAAACTGCTCTCCTTTTTGAATACGATCAAGAAGTATAGCTAAGGCACTAATCTCTGAATGAGGTTGACTTCCTATTCCTACGTTGTAATCCGCAAGCTCGTAGATTTCCCTAGGTACTTTTTCTGCACCTACTACTATTAGTAAATTTTCCTCTTTTCTAAGTTGGTCATCTACATCATTGATGCTTTCTCCATACATAGTGAGATGGACTATTTTGTATTCCTCTTTTTTCTTTTTTACAATTGACTTCCAATTATCAATAAATTCTACAATAAAATTTCCGCCCCAAGTATTGTTGATTTTTTCTAAAGTATCTCTAATCTCTGGATTTACTTCAGTCATGAATATTTTAGTACACCCAAAAGCTCTTGCAACTAGAGCTACATGTGTAGTTACTCTATCATCTCTAACAAGACGTTGTCCAATCCTTACAACCTCAATTACCATATGTATTGTAAAACTCCTTTGGAGTCTCTTTTTTGAATTCTGGTGATTTTTGACTTTGAATAATATCTTTAATTAGATCTTTTAACTCATTAACATTATATCCTGTTTTAGCTGATACTGCAATTTGTTTTTTATAACCTTTTAGATTAAGAATATCTATTTTTTCTCCAATTTCATCAGTTGTCAATAAATCTGATTTATTTAAAGCATAAATTATTTTATCCATTTCAACTCCTAATTCACCTAAAGTTCGCATACAGCTTGCAAATTTCTTTCTCAAATCAAATAATGAATCACTAATATCGACTACAACTATTATGACATCAGTATGAATCAATTCTTCTAATGTAGATTTGAATGCATCAATCATGTATGCAGGTAATTTGCTGATAAATCCAACAGTGTCTGCAATTAAAAATGGTTCATGATCAATGGAAAATCTTCTTGTAGTTGTAGAGAGAGTTGTGAATAGACTACTGCTTTGTTCTTTAGACTCTCCTGTAATTTTATTAAACAATGTGGTTTTTCCAGATGAAGTATATCCTGCAAGAGATATGGTTTTGAATCCAAGTCTTTTTCTTCCCTGTCGATGAAGCTCTCTTTGTTTTCCAGCTTTTTCAAGTTTTAATTTTATAGATTGCATTCTATGTTTGATATCATCATGATAAACATCA
>JANPCQ010000083.1:0-2309 GCA_031431055.1 Nitrosarchaeum sp. | reverse complement strand
TATACAATATCATATACAATTGTTTTTGAGTTAATACTCTCCAATGAAAATGGGCTAGGTTCATTTTTTAATCCAATTGATGTTGCATTTACAACCACATCATAATTTTTTGCAGCATCCGCAACTTCTTCTAACTTTACTGTATTTGCATTTAATCCAATTTTATTTGAAAATTTTGCTATGTTGTTTGCATTTTCCAAAGTTCTATTTGCAATAGTGATGCTTTTTGCATGTTCTTTTGCAAATCCTGCCACAATAGCTCTTGCAGCGCCACCAGCTCCTAATAGCAGAACTTTCAAATCTTTGACACTCAAATTTCTTTTTTTAAATGGATCTAAAAATCCATCCATATCTGTATTGTATCCTTTTAAAATCCCGTTATCGTTTGTAACAGTATTGACAGCTCCCGTAATACTGCATGATTCATCTAATTTATCCAAGTATTTCATCATTTCAACTTTATGTGGAATTGTGACATTAAATCCATCTATTTTGATTTTTTTAAGCGATTCTACTCCTTCTTCTAATTCTCCTTTTGGTATTCTATATGCAATATATGAACAATCTAAATTTAATTCTCTGAAAGCTGCACTGTGAATATTGGGAGATAATGAATGATCAATTGGATCTCCAATTACCGCAAATGTTTTTGACATCTTATTTTCTAAATTATTATGATTGATTTAAACTCTCAACTACTGAATATGTCTGTCAAAATACATTTTATAAAAGTCATGTATTCGAATCAACATTTTGTAATTTTATATTTAACCTAATTTCATACCAATAATTTTCTTTACTTCATCTACGCTGAATTGCCCTGGAGCTACTGGTTTTCCTAATGATACGTACGTGTATGGACTGCCCAAATATAGGCACAAAATTCTTGATACTCTACCACTATCCCCCATTGCAAATGCAATTAAATTATTTTTTTCATTTTTACTGTACAATTGAAGTGTTCTAGTTGAATCATCTACTGATTTGGCTGTAGTGACAATTTTCACATTATGCGAAAATTTGGTCATCTGACTCATCATATTTTTTAATTCAGAAAATTTGGGAGTTTTTTTAAAATCGTGCCATGAAATGAGTAGTTTTGTTTTTGTTGATTTTAAATATTTTGCTAATTCTTTATTTTTTTTAATTGTGTTGAATTCAATATCTAATAAAAATGGATTATACTCTGCTATTAATTTTAAAATCGATATTCTTTCTTTTTCATCTCCTTCAAATTTTCCACCTTCTGATTTTGGTCTTAATGTGCATACTACTTTTTTTAGATCCTTCTTGATAATTTCTAATGTTTTGGGTATTTCATCTGTTTTTAAAAAATCGAATCTTATCTCTACATAATCTGCTTTTTTTAGCGCCTCTTTCATATTATGTTTAATTTTTTGTGATGAATTTTCTGCAATTGACACACAAGTTTTGTATTTCATTTTACTTTTCTAAAATATACTCATCTGATACTTCCATTCCGAAATGTCTTCCTGTAGCAGATTTTGCATGTACCATTACCGTGTCTCCTTTCTTTAGGTGTGTAACTGATACTAATTGCCCATTTGGTTTTACAAAACGAATTGTCTCTGCATCTTGTGCAATTATCCCTCCTATTTCTCCGCCAACTGATGCTTTGATCATCAACATTGGACGTCGTTCTATCTTTGATCTTCCAACTGTGGCTCTTCTTGCCTTGCCTTTTGAATTTATTATCAATACTTCTGATCCTGTCTCTACTTCTGAAAGATAATTAGTTGTGCCATCTGGAGAAAGCGTATAGCAATGTACTGCCCCTGCATTGACTCTAAATGGTCTTGGTGATGTAAATGAAGACCCTACTGATTCATTGTGCACTAAAAACAAAAAGTTTGATCTACTTCCAATTAGCATTCCTTCTCCTTTATGTAGCATAGATGCTGTATCAACACAGACTCTTTCCCCGTCTCCTACTTCTTTAATCTCGATAATTTTTGCTGGTTTCAAGTCAAAACTTCTAGTTCCCAAGTATGTCATGGCTTCTCTGACTTCGTTAATTGTGGTTGCATTGAAAATTACTCCGTCAACTCCTACTTCTAGGATTGAGAACATTTTTCTGACTTCTTCAGGTGTATTTGCTACGGCAAAAATTTTAGTATTGATCTTGTGAAGTTTTGCAATTATGTTTTCAAGTGGGATGATCTTCCAATCTTTTACTTCAACTATTACAAAATCTAATCCCTTTTTTGCTACGGCTAAAATATCTTCTATGTCTGTATTGGATAACACTTCAAACTTTCTGCCTATCTTTTTCCCCTTTGGTTTTGCAG
>JANPCQ010000082.1:0-6661 GCA_031431055.1 Nitrosarchaeum sp. | reverse complement strand
GTATTGGATCCTGCGTATGCCCCAGGTGTTGGAAATCCTGAAGCTGCAGGTATGACCTCTCGTGAACTCTTTGATTTAATTTATTCACTTGAAAACAAAAAAGTAACAGGCGTTGACATTGTGGAGCTAAATCCTCAATATGATAACGGAGCTACTGCATCAATTGCGGCAAAAATAATATCTACTTTAATTGCCATGAATTTGAATCGATTAAACTACAAATGACTTGTCTCTTGATGTTTTTGCAATATGAAAAATTTGTTAATGCTATCCAAATCACTTTATTAAAAAATCTAACTGGGAAGATCACATGTTAAATAATTTAAGAGGCATACTGCAGCCCACACTTGAAAAGATTGGAAAGGCATTTACCTCAACAGGTCTCTCGCCAAATTTTTGGACTTTGGTAGGTCTTGTATTTGCTCTTGCATCAGCACTAGTCTATGGACTAGGCCTTGAATTTGGATTGATTATTGGTGGAATACTGTTACTTGTATCTGGATTTTTTGATATGGTAGATGGACAAGTGGCAAGAATAACTGGCAAAACTTCCCAAAAGGGCTCTTATCTTGATTCCATGTTTGACAAGATTGCAGAAGTTGCAATATTTTTGGGGCTACTAGTTGGTGGATATGCAGAACCATATCTTGTAATGCTTGCAATTACTTTGTCGTTATTGGTAAGTTATGCCAGAGCAAAATCTGATGCATTAAACATCAAGCTACAGGGGGTTGGTATTGGGGAGAGAGCAGAGCGTTTACTGGTAATTGCCATTATTGGAATAATTGGATACATGGAGCCCGCAGTGATTATTGTAGTAGTAATTGCTGGAATTACCCTAGTTCAAAGAATGATTGTAACTGCTAAAAACATCAAAGAAAAAACCGAGTAAATGTCATTTTTTGAAAATAATCTTTCTATATTGACTTGTCTTGCTTTGTCAATAAAATACAAATTAACTAACGTTTTTTTATATTGAAAAGATTTACTAAATTGCCCAGCAATGAAGAATAATAGAGCATTGATTGATGTACAAAATGATTCACTGTTTCACGATCTGAGCTAGGCAAAAAACTAAAATTTCAAATCCACAAAACAGAATATACTAACGAAGTTTACCACGTTGTCTTCTACTATCTTCAGATCTAATTTTTAAAATCTTGAAGTGAATTGCACATGAAATACAATACCATTTTAATACCATTGGTGATGCTATGTATGCTCCTTGTGCACGTAGTTCTTTAGCCAAAGTGTGTTCTACTAGATTTAGTCTGGAGGTGACTTTCTTTGCTTTGTCTTTTGGTACTGTACAACCACAGTTTGTGCACTGTATAGTGCCTGATGATCCCTTACCTCCTTTTGTACGTCCCCTACTTGCACGCTTAAGTGGCATGAAAATAATCGAATTTGCCTCCTTATAATCTTGTATAAATTTAGCTCCTCCCTATATGAAACAAAATGAAAAATCAACTAAGATGGAACTGAAACTACTTGTATTAAACATCTGAATATATTTTATGTCTCTAGAATTATGATTTATTTAATTAGGAAAATATTCTAATCTCTTTTTGTTTCGAAATTCTTTACTTTCCAAGTATATCTTCTGGAAGATATGGGATCTTTGCTTTGCTCATGGTATCATTACACATCAAAAAGATATAGGTAGTCTGGAAGATTCCCATGTTTTTCTTGTCCGTTTTGGCAATAGTTCACCAAATGAAGAATTAAATTCTAATCTCTTGTTTTCCAAAAACCTTAAGTTTACATACAAAATTTAGAAAAACCATGGTGGAAATGTGGGCATCTATAGAATTTTGGGTTGCTATAGCTCACTGGTTAACTGGTATTGGAACTATAGTTTTGGCTATTGCCCTCTTTAAGACATTCAAGCATTTGGAAGTAGTGACAAATATGAGTAAAATTGAAACTGAATATCGTCTAAGACCGTGGATAGGTCCAATTAATGGAATTAAAAAAATGGACAACTCCATTAATGGTGGTGTCCAATTTTCAATTACAATTAAAAATTTTGGAGACTTGCCTGCATCTGGTGTGAAAGCAAAGTCTATTGTTTCTACAAAACCTTTGAGCAAAGAATCACTCAAGGAATCATTACCAGAGTTTAATCTGGGACCACTTTTACCCCACATGGAAAAAAGCTATTGGTTTTTTGTAGATCATTCAATGTGGGATGATGTTTTAAATGGCAATGCTCCTATGTTTATTGCAATATATTTTGAATATCCTTCAGTTACTGGCTCTAATGGATATGGGATGATTAGTGAATATAATACAAATAGTCAAATCTTTATCAATAAAGAAATGTGGATAGATTATCCTCAAGTAGATTTAAAATAAAATATTATTATTCAAGTTTATTAACGTAATATCTATCTATTCAAAAAATATCCAGATAGAAACCATCTAGTGTAATTCAGATTGGATTAAAAACAATGCAAAATTATGATAAAATAATGAGTTGATGATCAGACATTTGTAAATGAAATCCAACATTTAGCCAAAGTGTAATTATTCTTGTATCTGACCAGTCTTCATCTGATTCTCTGGTTAATTTCTTTAATGTTTTTGCTGGAATGTAGTTTTTACGCATATCTAATATTTGATGCTATATGATATTACTTCTAGTGTGTTCAAAAAATAATACCGTGTTGACTTACCGTTCTATTCGTAATGTTTTGCCTTTTAGAAGATCATCCATCTCCCATTTTACAACTTCGTAATTGGTTCCTTTCTCTATTGTTGGAACTGTAGATGAATTAGTTTTTGTCTCTGATTCTTGGCTAATCTCATACAGTTCTGGTCGTTTGATTCCACTATTAATGGGATATTTGAATGACATTAGATAGTGCTGGCAATCAATTAAAAATGCATTTTCAAAATATCTTTCAGGTTCTTCAACTTCGTAAACTAGGGTATATTTTCTACCTGTCTCTCCTTTGGTGATGGGATCACTGAACTGAGTTGTGAATTCCTTACAGTCTGGTTTATCTACGTTAATGCTAGTAATTTTACACTCTCGGTGTTTTTCATCGTAAACTTGAATGTTAAGGTCATTGATGTCTTCCTTGTTTACATCCATTGCTATTCCGTGTAGGACATTTTTAATTGGTTCATTTGATGTGTTTGCCACTTCATATGTTCTCTTGTGTTGGACAAGCATTTTTCCTGGAT
This sequence comes from Nitrosarchaeum sp., assembly GCA_031431055.1. Taxonomy (GTDB): domain Archaea; phylum Thermoproteota; class Nitrososphaeria; order Nitrososphaerales; family Nitrosopumilaceae; genus Nitrosarchaeum. Next base: position 3,469 of record JANPCQ010000082.1, on the reverse strand, counting down.
CAATAACACTAAGCTCAACATTAACTGAAGGATACAGTGTAGTCTTTTGGAGACGAAGTGTTTCCTCTCCATATCTGCTTCTAACTTCTGCACCTTTTTCTGGATGTTTTTTATTTCCAAAACCATCCCCATATACTGAATACAATAACATTGTCTGTCCGTGTTTTAATACGACATCATGAACAGGATGAATCATATGTCTATATTCGTCAGACAATGATCTTAAATCTCCTGCCATTGTTGGTGTCATTAGTATGTGTCCATCATCTCCAAAATCCATGACTCTTCTTGCATAAATAATTCCAGGACCCCAGGTGTTTCTATTTCCAATTACATCATTTACAATAAAGCAGTTTCCACTGTGTAGTCCAATTCTAACTCTAACTGTCTCGCTTGGAATCTTTGCTTTGTTGTACTCTGCAAGTTTTCCATGCAATTCAACTGCAAGCAATAGAGGTAATTCAGGTCCTTGCAAAAATCCAATGCAGCAACCATCTCCAGTTGGAAGCATTAAAAGAGATTCTATTGGAACTGATTTGAATGCATGACACTCTGACATAAATTGGTTTAATGTTTCGATCTTTTTGATCTGTGATTTTGTTGACATTGAAGTGTCTGATAATCCTACAATATCTATGAAAAAGAAATTAGCATGAATCAGCTTAAGTGATGCAGTAAAATCCACATTTTTAATAAAAATACTATCTTTTTAAAGTATCTTATTCATAATGTTGTAATTACCTTCTATCTTTACAACTACAATCTAATTTTCTTTTTGTTTAAATAATAATTTAAAATAATTATCATGTGAATAATTACTCTAGATTAATAATCTTATTTCTAATTGTAATAATCTCCTTCACAATGAACTTGTACTCTGTCGAAGGCCAATATTTTGTTCAAAATGGACGAGTAGTAATAATTGGATTTGGAATTGGACATGTAGACACACTAGATAAAACAAATGTGTTTAATGCAAAAACAATGCTCACAAACTCCGTAAAATGGGCAAGTGAATTGGATTCTCCAAAAATATTGCTTTTGGTGGACCCGTCAGTTAACTTGTTAGGAACTCGTTCTCTAGATCCTGATTTTATTGAAAATACATTATCAAAATTTTCAATAACCCGAACAGTTGATTCTTTTGAAGGCATTTCATTTTCTGAACTTGAGAAATATGATTTGGTAATTTGGAGTGGAGAGTCGTTTCCATTACGCTCTCCTTTGATTTCAACTACTCCAAGAGCACTATTGGAATTTTTTGAGACGGGACACGGTGTTATTTTAATCAGTGATGATGCAACTTGGGATTCTAATTATGACCAAAACACTGACCCAAAAACTAGCTCAGATATCACAAGATCTCTTACACATGTATCTACACTAAGTACTGGTAAACTAAGAACTGTTGAAACAATTGTATCTACATTTGAGGGTCAACGACATCCAATAATGAATGGTGTACTTGCAATCAATGTTTTATCAGAAAAACTTCCAACTAATTTTACCGTTCCATATTATTCAAATGATATTGATGAATCATTACCTGGATTCGGTACTCATGTTCTTGCCAAAAGTACAAATGGTAATCCAGCTGTTATGATACACGAATTTACAGGAAATAGATTTCCAATCAATGCGTTTGATGATAATTTTCTAGTCTCAGAAGACTCTAAAAATAATGATTTTTTTGTATTGTATAACGATTTATCAAAAACAGGTAGGTTGACTATTGATTCGTTTGATACTGCATCTCTGGTTGGAAATCTAGAACATAATAATGATCACTTTTCTTTTATTCCCAAAGCAAATTTTTCAGGAAACACTACCTTTAGTTATATTGTAAAAGATGAGATGGGAAATCGAGATGTTGCAATAGCACACATCATGGTAGACTCAGTTAACGATAAACCTGTTGCAAAACCATCATCATTTGTTATCTCTGAAGATTCAATTCTCAAAGCTCGACTTCAAGCTAGTGATGTTGATGGTGATAGTCTGAAATTTCTACTTCAAAAAGACATTGATCCAAATACGGGAAATTTGTCTTTATTTGTTGATGGTAGAATAATCTATTCACCGCCTGAAAACTATGTAGGTACTGCAAATTTTACTTTCACTGTAGATGATGGCCACCGTAAGAGCTTGGCTGAATCTGTCACAATTAAGATATTTGGGGAAAATGATCTACCCGTTATACATTCTTCTGCATTTTCAATCCCTGAAGATAAAATTCTTACAGGAATTCTAGATGCAGATGATCCTGATGGGGGTTTTCTTACATTCGCTCTAGTCGATAATACTCCTTACTCTACTGGGCAAACATCAATAATGTCACATGGTGCATTTTCATTTATTCCAAAGAAAGGATTCACTGGTGATACTTATTTTGTTTTTGAGGTTGATAATGGAAAAAGCAAAAAGCAGCAAATAGTAATAATTTCTGTAATCCCAAAAGGTACTCCGCCTGAAGCAATTGATACATCAGTTTCACTTGCAGAAGACTCAACTGGAGATATTACTCTTGAAGGATTTGATGCACACGGGTATGATCTCTCATACAAAGTAATCACACCACCAAAATATGGAACCATTTCTGGAATTGACAGCGCTATACAATATACCCCACATGCTGATTATTATGGTCCTGATGAAATTATCTTTGAAGTAAGTAATGGTAGATTTTCTGATTCTGGTAAGGTTTCAATCGAAGTAATGCCTGTAAATGATTCTCCAACAGCAATCGATGATAGCATGTCGACTCAGGAAAATATCGAAGTAGTTATTCCTGCACTGTTTAATGATGTAGATATAGATGGCGATGAGCTGAACATAATATCTGTTGAAAAGCCAATTAATGGAAAAGCTATAATCAATCTTGCAAAATCAATATCATATCAACCAAATCCTGGAATGGTAAATGATTTAGAAATTTTTCATTACACCATTTCAGATTCTTCAGATAACAATAGTATTGGTAGAATAACTGTGAATATCTTGCAAAAAAATAATACTCCTGGAGCAATTCAATTAACTGAAGGCAGGTTTAATTCCGATACTAAATTTTCATTTGATGTTGATTCGGATGGAAAATCTTTTCCTGGAAATTTGACATATGAGGATACATTTGCGGGAATACATTTGAATTCTGATGAAATTTCATTTTTTTCAATTGACCAAGCAAAAAACTCTGCTACATTTGGAGGTATTTCATTTAATGATGAATATTTTAGTATATTTGTAGATGATAATGGGGAATCTGGAAGAGACGATGTCGTGAAAATCAAAATTCGCAATTCTGAAGGGTCTCTAATTTATCAAAAAGAAGGAAGACTTTCAAAGGGTACGGCAACTGTATCCTCAAACTTTTTAGAATTACCAATATGGATAAAAAACAATGCAAAATGGTGGTCAAATGGTCAAATTCGCGACTCTGATTTTATTGAGGCAATGCAATTCTTGATTAAAA
>JANPCQ010000081.1:0-31025 GCA_031431055.1 Nitrosarchaeum sp. | reverse complement strand
AGATCAAGGGCAAGTGAAGAATCTTTCAGTGTTGAAATGTAAAGCGGTACATCATAATCATATGCAGAAACAACAAAACTTCTTTCTGGATGTTTTGAATACTCTTTTGAATATTTGCCCATCCAGTTTGCAAATTCTGCAGTAGTAAATGGCTTTTCAAACAAATTATTTTCAAACATTTTTTGTACGATCATATCTTGTTTTTTCAGCGTTTCCTCACCTTTGATATAGACATCTCTTATCCTGACAATGTCTTTCTGATACAAAATCATGTCATCTACCTCAAAATGTCCTTGTTTTACAGGTAGATCCCATGCAAAATGTTCTTCATGGTACAAATTAGAACCTGTAGATATTATCCAATCAACGAATCCTTTTTCGATAAGTGATTTGAATAGACCTCCAAATCCAACTGGCGTCATAGCACCAGCAATAGTAAGACAAATTGTTGCGTCATCTTCAATCATCTTGCGGAACAGTTTTGCAGCTTCTCCAAGTTGTCGTGCGTTGTAACCTGAGCTTGCATAAATTTCTACAAGATCATCAATTTTCATGTCTGGATTTATTTCTATATGAGGAATATTTTTTCCATGAAAATGATGGTAGTCCATATTTCATAATCAAATTCTACTAGATAATATATCTAATGTCACAACCATTTTGATGAAATTTGTTAGAATCATGCGTACAAATTATGGAAATATAGATCACAACAATGAAGATTAGATCTACTAATGTGAAATTCTAATCAAATTTTATTTCTTCTTGTTGTGTTGATGAATTACAGTGTGCACATTTTTCTGATGAAGTTTTAAAATATACCATGTGACATAGTTTACAGGCCCTTAGTTCATTTAGTTTAACCATAACAATCTAACTATAACAGCCATACAAAAATCTTGTTTTGGTCAATATGCATTCCCATTATTTAGTTGAGATAACAGTAACTAAATCTTAACAATTTAGCAATGTTTAGAAAAGGCTTTGTCTCTAGATTATTTACTTTTATCTAGTTTTCCTTCAATTTCTTCCAGTGACTCCATATTTGCTTCCAAAAATGTAGATATAAAATACATAATACTGTATTTTTCTCCAACTTTTGTGACCATATTGTTTTTTTCAAGAACTTTAATGTGATGCTGAATAGCCTTATAATCAAGACCTATTTCCTTGGCTAGTTGATTTGTGTTAAGTGGTGTTTTCTTTAGTATGGATATAATTCGTAGACGATTTAGTCCTCCTCGCGAGCCTGCAAAAACAAACCAGAGAAGTCTTTTGGAATCTGGATCATTTGCCATAAGTCATAAAATTCTTGTATGCCTCAATTAAAAGACATTATGGGATTCTCAGGATTAGAAAGTATAAAAAACATAATCAAGTGATTCCTGTGAATCAAAAATGATGTTAAACTATGATGGTCCATTGTATAGACCTCCTTCAGAGGCAAGATCATTAATTTTTCAAGTAACGTTAGGTTGTTCTTTTAACGAGTGTTCTTTTTGTGACATGTATAGATCAAAACAGTATTCAGAAAAGCCATGGGATGAAGTAAAATTTGAAATCGATCTAATGGCAAAACAATTACCAGATACGAGAAAAATCTTTTTGGCAGACGGTGATGCACTAAATCTTGATTCAGAGTATATTGTAAAAATTGTAAAATATCTCTATGAAAAATTTCCAAGTCTGGAGAGAATCTCTTGTTATGCAATGCCTATGAATATTTTAAAGAAAACCCCAGAAGAACTAAAGAAAATGCATGATGCGGGATTGGACATGCTTTACTTGGGAATTGAAAGTGGTTCAGATATTGTTTTAAAAAAAGTAACAAAAGGTGCAATTGCAAAAACAATTACCAAATCAGTCAACAAGGCAAAAGATGCAGGCTATATCATGTCTTGCATGATAATTTTGGGATTAGGCGGAAGAACTTATTCTAAAGAACACATCAAAGGAACTGCGGAAGTAATTAGTGCCTGTTCTCCTAATTATGTAGGAGCACTGACTCTTTATTTAGAAAATGGAATAAAACAAGAATTTATGGAAAAGTTTGGAGAGCCATTTATTAAAATCAACGATGATGAATCTCTAGAAGAGTTGTATGATTTAATCAGCCAGATAGAAACCAAAGAAGAGATAGTCTTCAGGGCAAATCATGGCTCTAATGCATATACAATCAAGGGCACATTTCCACAAGACAAACAAGAAATGTTGAATAAAATAGAATGGATGAAACAGCACCCAGAAATTATGCGTCCTGAGGGATTACGAGGATTTTAAAATCTAAATAGATTTTCTATAATTCCAATTTGACCAAAAATTGCTTCTAACAATTTACCTTACAGGGTTTCTTGGTATCATGTTAAAAGGAATTTCCAAGTCTAGAGTTGCTCAACTATTGGCTTTAGATTATCTGGTAAATCAGGTATCTCGGTATGACTCTCATTGTTTTCTAGTATTTCTGGTCCTATTCTTCGTACTCGCTGAGTTCCAATTAATGTGTCAATATTTCTTTGAATGTCTTTTTCAGATAAAATTGTCTTTAATTTTTCAATTACAGTTTCTTCATTTTCATATTTTTTAATTGCATACTGCACAAGGATAATTTTTTCATTTGTAGAATAATCAGTCATTTGAAAATATCATCATACCCAGAGTAAAAAACATTCGCGAATCTAGGAGAATTTCTTTTTTAGATCTTCTTTTTTAGGAATACCAGTAAATTCTAATTTTCCATCAATTACTAATCCAGGAGCTGTAAATATTGGGTATTTTTCTAGATATTCTGGCTTTTCAGTTACATCAATCAAATCATATTTTATGCCTAGTTGGTCTAATATTTTCTCAAGAACAATACAGTTTGAGCATCCAGGGGTGGTAAGAACTTGTACTTTCATGACTCTGTAAACTGATCAGGATTTTGCTCAAAAGCCCACCTGCAACTAGCACAACAAAAATAGTATTTGTTACCTTTGTGTTCTAGAGAATCATGTTTTTCATTAATCTCCATGCCACATACTGGATCTTTCATAGTATCATCTTCTTCTTTTGATTAATAAAATACCACATTATTGGAAATATGATCAATACAGAAAATATTATCGGAACAAGATCATGTGGTATGATAAAATTATATGGATTTTGATGAATGTGTTGTCCTATGTGAAATTCAACTGGCAATCCTACCATTGATACTAGATTATTCCAACCAATATGCACTATAGTACTTTCATACCAAACATGTCCTCCTGGAAGACCATTAATTATTAGAAACGCGCCAATCATAACAAGCATCCATCCTGTGATTTTTTCTACTTTGATTCTATTTGTGGTTAATCCTTTTGTAGCATTTATTCCAAGTACGGCAAGAAGTGAAAACAGAATCAGTGGTATTGCTCTTCCAACACCATGTACAAGACCTAGTGATGAACCAATCTCCAAACTTCCAGTTCCTGCAATGTAAATTAAAAGCCAGTAAAACATTGGATTTGGACATCCAACACCTGCATTACCAAGTAGAACACCCATCAGATACGACTTTACATATTCACCTCTATTTTGGATAAATTTAGGTGTCTTGGAATATGTTGGCATTTTGATTGTAATTAACTTTAGTTGTGATAAACCAAAAACAAATCCTGCAATCCCAGCTATCAAAAACATTATTGTGGAGAACTGATCAAGTGATGCTGTTTTTCCAATAATTGCAACACCCAAGCCGTACAAAGTTATGGTTGTGACAAGTCCTGCGCCAAATAATATGGCCATACTCAAACCCTTTTTGTATCCTTTTCCCATACTTAATGGAATTATAATGAATACTAGTGGAAGTGTGCAGGGTAAAATAATCATTGAAAGACCAGCAACATATGCAATAACTAGCCAAGATGGATACGAAAACTCACTTCCAGATTTTACAGTAAGATCACTAGTTAATGAAAAAATTATTCCGAGAAAGATAAATGAAAACAAGATAAATGCCAGAATAACGCCAGACTTTTTGGCAAATAAAGAGTTTGACATAACTTGATAATGTTATGTCACATACTTGAATACTAGACTTTACAACTGTAAAATCATAAATATTCTCAAAAATAACTCATTTGGTGCCATTTCAGCCAGATGATATCGATATTGCAATAATTGAATCACTGATCAAAGATGGAAGAAAGTCATTTCGACAGATATCACGCGAAATCAAAATAAGCACACCCACTGTTCAAGCTAGATATGAAAGACTAGTCAATGTGGGATTGATAAAATCGGTCTCTCCAATAATTGATCTTGGAATGCTTGAAAACAAGACTGAAAAACGTCTTGAGAACATAAAGGCAAAATCAACAAAGAAGCATGACATGAAAATAACCAAAGACATGATTCTGAAAATGACATGTGATCTATGTAAGGGTCCAATCTCGGATAAACCACATGTTCTTAAAATAGCTAATTTTGAGAGATTTTTTTGCTGTACTTCTTGTAGGACATTGTATAAAGAAAAGTACAAGGGAAGAATTGAGTCACTTTCAGATTAAAACTAAAATCATTTGAATTATAGTCCCTTGTTTGTACCAATTATTTCATATGATGTTACATCATAGGATAATTTGTAGACTTCTTGAAACCCTTCAGATGAAAATCCACCTACATAGAGTATTTTATTTGGTGAATCAAAAGCTATACTAGTAACTGTAAGATCAATGTCTGGCAAGTCTTCCCAAGAAGCTCCAAGATCATCTGATCTAACCAAACCAAATGTATTCACCGATGCAAACAAGATACCTTCATCATCAAAACTCATCGCATATACGGCCAATCCTTCGTATGCAATATGATTCCAAGTTTTTCCACCATCATTAGAATTGTAAATTCCATTTCCAGTTCCTGCAAAAATTAATTGAGAATCATTTGGGAAAATTGCTAGTGCAGAAATATATTCCGGATATTCCAAGTTTTCCCAAGTATTTCCAGCATCAATAGTTTTGAACAACCCTCTGCCACTACTATCAAAACCCAAAATCAAATTAGGATCACTATTACTTAGTGTCATGGCGTGAAAATCAACTGCTGGTTCTAGCACTTTAGCAACTTGTTGCCAAGTAATTCCACCATCAAAACTTTTGATTAATCCAGTGTTTCCACCAGATGAAGGATGCCCACTTGCATACAAAGGAGACTCTTTGTCATGTGGTGCGTTAAATGCCATATAGTCTGCTCTTACTTTGTCTACTTTTACTGGTAGGGCACCGTTTCTACTTTGGTAAAAATCCCCATGTGTTGCAATATACAAAATACTGGAATCAGTAGGATCTACGCCTATTCCATGAACATGGCGCCATTCAACTGTTTTTGTGTCTGTTGTTGACTTATCATTAGAATTAAAGCTAAAAGTTATTGCAATTCCAATTATTGCAATTCCTATCAAAATAAGAAATTTCTTTGAGTTGCCTTTCAAATATTATCACAATATGCTTTGTAAATATGATATAAAAAACAAGTACTTTACATTTGTAAAATACCATATTCAAATATGTAAGAAAGATAATTAATGATATGAAAATATTGATGATTGCACTAGTCACAGTTATTGTTATTACTGGTGGGATGTTTTATCTATCAGCATACTCTGAATCTGGTCAATTAATGACTCACGATATGGGTGGAATGATGGATATGTGTAAATCCATGATGAATAGCATTCCGCAAGATGTCATAATAAAAACAACATCAAGTCAAGTTGCAAAGATTGGTGAAGAGTCTAAAATTATTTTGCTTGTAACTGATAAAAAAGGTAATCCACTAGACAATGCAGATGTGATTCTTCACATAGAAAAAGGTGCACCAATGGCATCTATGGATATGTCAATGATGGATATGATGGGAAGAATGATTCAAGCAGAAAACATTGGCTCTGGCAAGTATCAGGTAAAATTTACACCAACTGAGAAAGGATACTATACAATGCACACACATGCAATATTACAAGGAAAATCCATGATGTCTATGATGAAGAATCACATGGATATTGGAATTATAGCAAAATAGAATTAATAAAAAATAATTTTCACATGTATCACTGAAATTACCACTTTATAGGTAAGTTATGGGTGCAATTAGGCATAAATTATAGAGTTTATCTAATCCATTTTTGAGTATTTAATTATAACATGAAATCTGTGCTGTAACTGTTACAATAAATCTTATTAGCAACAAAGACATATCATATTTAGAGAAATCAAATGGGCGAAAATTATGTACGTGTAGGCGGAAGAGGAACGTCAAGAAGGATTGCTAAAAAAGAAGATGATAATTGGACTGGTGCTGAATTTAAAAACCTACAAGAAAAACGAAAAGAAGAATCAAAAAATAGTTACATTTCTGTAGGAAGAGGTACTAGTAAGATCAAGTTTGGAGATATGGATACAACATCTCAGCGACCATCAGGTAAAGGGATGTGGGTAAGTTCTGGCAGAGGAACTGGTAAGCGCTTCATAAAGTGATCTGTACACACCATAAAATCTCATCAAGATTTGTTATACTAGTGAAGTAAAGACAAAGTCACATTTTAAATAAAATAAGAAAAATTTAAGATTTGTTTTATTTGAAAGAACGTACTTTACGAATTACTTTGTTGTGATCAAATGCAGCAGTAGTAGTCACATACAAGATATGATTTTTACCAGCAGGCATTACTATTCTTTTAACTGTGGCATATTCAGCTACGACGTATTTGCATGATCCAAGCGTTCGAAGTAGTTTTTTTCGTTGTTTCCAGTCATGAGCAGCAGCTTTTAGTGATGCTAGGCTTTGATTTTTGGATACAAGAATTTTTACTTTCTTTGAACGTGCCGAAAAAACCAACTTTCCTTGTAGATCACAAACACTAACTACTCTTACAGAAGGACTTAATTTCAAAAGTTTTTCTGCAGCAGATTGTATTTCCATATTATTGGTTTGTGGGGTAATTGATAAAATTTATGATCAAGACTATTAATGATAAAATTCTAATCTAAAGGTCATTTCTCCCATACAAACTGTTCTTAGATTCCTAAATTTAGCTTCCAAATCCCTATTTTAGCCCATGGAAGTGTTAGGTGAGTCCCTGTGGGTCCTACCATTTTGGGGATAAAAGTGGACGCAGATAGGATTAAGCCCGTAAAATCAATTCTTTTCTCCTTAATTTCAAGGGGAGTCTATGACATCATCAATTTCTTCAACAAAATGCTCCCCATCAACAGTTCTACATTGTCGTGGAGAAGATTCCATAGCTGGATTACCTGCAGCAATGCATTCTTCAAAGCTACCAATGGATATTTCTACTCTATTTCGTATTTCTTGGAGGGCAATTATTAGTTTAGAGATTTCTGGAATTTTGTCTTCATGTTCAAATTCAATTTTTTTTGTTTTATCATCATATGAAATCTCAATCCACTCAACTGGAGCATCAGCACAACCAGGACATCCAATTTTGTCAGGAAGAGAATTAAATTGCTGAAAATCAATCAAATCTATCAATTTACCCCATTCTGTTTGAGACATTTGAGTCACTTTGGTTTTCTCAAGAAGATCCGACCATTCACCTGAAACAAAATCGTGACCGTTTTGTGAAAAGATGATTTTTTCAGGAGTTATTATGAACTCTTTTGTACAATATCCAATACAATGTCCAGCATAAGTTCCAGTTTTAATTATGGGTTGAAAGGAACGTGTATTTTCAACTTTTGCCCATCCACGTGAAAGTAATTTTTCCGCAGTATTTGATTTTACACATGCAGGGTTAGAGTTACTTGATTTGATAACAAGTACGAGATCTGCCTTACATTGAATGTCGTTGATTGGAATTCCTGTTTTGAATTGTTTTAGTGGGGCATCTATTTTCGTCTCATTTATTTTAGAAACAAGAAATGTCATGACATAATCAGATGGCTTGATTGGAGTAGTGCTTAATGGATAAGGTTCTACGGTGACTAATCTAACAAAATACCCATCAAAGATTTGTTTATCACCCTCAATTTCCCCTAATCGGATTGTATGATTGCCAATGTTTTGGTCATCTTTGATTAGATTTACTTGTACGGACACAGTACCTTCCCATACACAAGTAACATCAGTAGGACATCTAGAATCCTCAATAGTATCAAGTACAGTCAGTTGTAACTCTGAATCTATATTTGCAGTCTCTTCTATCTTAAGAGTGAAAGTTGAATCTAACATAGTATCTTTTGGAGAAACACCAAAAACTGTTGGTTGAAAAATCAAACAGAAGATTGTAAATCCTACAAACAACGTAGTTTTGTTTCTGTTAACCTTGAAAATCATTATCAATTCTACAATAAGAAATAAGATTATAATCTTTGATTAAAATCAAATTTTACCAAAAGGAATAAAAACAAATTCTAAGAAAACCTTGTAGTACTGTTATAGCAATTTTTTCAAGAGGTTCAACTCACTGGACTCACCTATCATTTTGGGGAATAAAATTGGAGGCGGATAGGCGTGAAAATTTAATTTTAATCTAATTCTAGAATTTAGCTAATCTGACTCAGCTGAAAAAATCCCCTAAAACACTTACAGTATAGATCATAATGAAATTTTATTTTCAGGATATTTTCTTAAAAAACCAATCATGCTACACATAGCAATCAAAGTAAGAATAACACTATACACAACTGCACTGGTAAGACTATTACTATCCCATAAAAATCCAAACAAGACATTTCCTACGAAAAAACCGGCACCAATTACAATACTGAAAAGACCAAACGCAGTTCCACGTAATTCGGATGAAACATATCTTGGAATGACTGCACGTTGCACTGTTTCTGAAATTCCCATGTATACCCCAAATACTCCTGCAAGCAAATATGCATAAAGTGCATTGCCAGATAAAACCACCATCAATATTGTGGATATACCAAATACGCCATATCCGATTAACAACACTTTTTCTTTTCCTATTTTGTCTGCAAGAAAACCTGATGGGATTCCAATTACTGTGTGTGCTATGTTAATTACTGCATACACTATTGGTATGAGATTTTGCTCAACTCCAATATCGTATGCCCTAAGTAACACAAAGGAAAAATTAAATGTCCCGAGGCTAAATATGCATGAAATAACAAGTAATGTGACAAACGGTCTGTTTCCATAAACAACTTGTTTCATGTTTGCAAAAATATTTGACGTGGGTTGTTTTTTGATGGCAACTTCTTTTACAACAAATATCAGAATCAGAACTGCTATTGCTCCTGGAATTAGAGACAAAAGAAAAATTCCACGAATGTCAGTAAACTGAAGTAATGCAAATGCCGCAACTGGTCCAACTATGGCACCTGCCTGATCAAGTGTCCTGTGAAACCCAAATGCCTTGCCTGCATTTTCAATAGAAACGGAATCTGCAATGAGTGCATCTCTTGGTGGAGTTCTCAGTCCTTTGCCTATTCTGTCAGTAGTCCTTACCGTAAATGCATCTGCCCATCCACTAGTTGCTGCAAAAAATGGTTTGCTTATTGTAGAAAGCCCATACCCAGCTATGATGAACGGCTTTCGTTTTGTTGTTTTATCAGATATTGAACCTGAGATTATTCGAAATGCATAGCTTACTAATTCCGCAGAACCCTCGATTGTTCCAAGGACTGCCCTTGATGCACCTAAACTAACCACTATGAAAAATGGTAAAATTCCCAAAATCATTTCTGTAGAAAAATCTGTAAAAAAACTTACAATGCCCATTGCGTAGACATTTCTCATTCCACGGGGTTTGTTTTGATCAGAATTTTCAGTCATGTAAATTACATTTTCCTATACTTAAATAAAAAGAGATTTTACACTATTTCGTTCTAAAAATGATTTTTCTTTATTTTCTTTTTACTATTGCCATAAAGAACAATATCAATATGCCCAAAGTAACCAATGAAAGTATAATATCAGTTGAATCTTCTTCTAAGAAATTAAACGCTTCTTCAATATAATCCAAAAATAACTGAATTGCAAATAAAGCAAATGCTCCTGCTGCAAACAAAATTCTTTTCATACCCGAAGTACGATATGCCGATACCGATAACGCAAATAGTACCAACGAAAATGCAATAATTGCTAATTCTACAACAGTTGCAATGTCAAATGAGTCTGTTTGTAGAAATATTTCTGATAACATTTTACTTTTCATTCTCCGTAGACATGACAAAGAACATCTCAGCTAATCTATTACTTAATTTACTCCACAAGTTAGGATGATAATGTTTCATTATGGATATTACCTGTTTGGATGATATTTTTAATTTGTATCTCTTGAATTTTCCTTCTTGAATATATTCTATTAATCCCACCTCTTCAATTCTTTTAAGATGCCAATTAATTGATGCTGCTGCAATACCCACATGTCTTGCAATCTCTGCTTGAGTGGGATTTGTTTTCTCTAAGATTATCATTATAATTTCTCTTGCAGTTTCTTGATTGAGAATTTTAAGAATTTCACGTTCTTCAATCTTGAAAAGTCCTGCAGGAAAATAATATTTATGAAAATTCTGATTCTCTGAAATAACTTTTCCTTGTTTTTCAAGTAAATTAAGATGATATTGAATTGTACCCATTGACATTTCTACTTCCCTTTTGATGTATCGCATGTAACATCCTGGATTATCTTGTATGAATTGTAATACTTTGATAGTATTACTGTTGGGCTCATCATTCACAATTCTCCGACCTTCTATCTAATAGAAAAATCCTCGTAATCCCAGCTTTTGCCAACAATTCTGTGATATACTCTTTAGATATAATGCTTGTAGAACAATTCTCTGACAAATAGAATGTTTTCATAAAACTATACCAAAATAATTTTTCGATTAGTTCAATGGGATTTTAGATATCTCGTTATTTTCGATAACATCTTTTTTCGTGACAGACAGATATACTACAGTTGCTAAAATGGTAACAAGGAAAATTATGCTTGTTATTTCAGCTCCCAATTCTAATCCACCACTTTCCAAATCTTGTGAGAGATAATCCCCTATTGAAGCTCCAAGAGGACGAGTTAGAACGTATGCTATCCAAAATGCTGCTACTGTATGCATCTTGAAACCAAAGCGATTGATAGCAACAGCTGCAATCAGCATACTAAAGATAGCTATGGAGACTAAGTAACCAAACTCCATGCTCTCAGATAATAGATCACCTGCAGCTGTTCCCAATGAAAATGTGAATAAAATGGCAATCCAGTAATATGCTTCTCTCTTGGTTGAGTTGACTGCATGTATTGACAATGTCTTTTCTTTCTTGTACCAAACAGCAAATGTTACAGCAAGTAAGATGGTGAAGATTGCAGTGGTGATCTCCAAAGGCACCTCATAATTATCTGTCAAATCATCTGTGATGAGAGTACCTACAATACTAATTAGAACAACTGTAAGCCAGTAGATTCCAGGGATATATTTTTTAGATTTGAACTGAAAGATAAGCGTTACAACAAGTATTGTTCCAAAAATTAGTATTAATCCATCAAGTCCAATGTTAAAAGTCTCATCGATCAAATCTGCACCAGTCTCCCCAACAGTAGTAGATAAAACTTTGATTATCCAAAAGAACAAAGTTATTTCTGGTACCTTGTTTAGCATTAGTCTAACATTTGATGTTGGGATATTGTTCTGCATTTTGTTCATTTCACTCTCAATGGATTATGCTTAAAACGATTGTAGTACAGACACCTAACTAAACAAGACAAACCAGAAAAATTATGTGGCTATTTTAGATTATTTCTTAGTTGATTGTATCTCAATGGTAATAAGTAAAATTTGAGTCAATGATTTAATGACAAAAATTAACAGTCACAAAGAACAAGTAGGAATTGTAGTAGCTGTCGCAGCTATTGCATTAGGAATGTTTACTGTGGGAAGTTCTTATGCTATAGGCTCATTATGGGGAATGGGATCAACCCAAATTTCTATAGATGAGGCAGCGGCGATTGGAATCGCTCATCTCAAAACAGAGTCAGACAATCTAGTTGGAATAGCAATGGAAAAAGATAATGAATCTTTCATCTATAACCTAGAATTTGAGATAGAAGATCAAGAAGTTTCTGTAGAAATTGATCCTCATACTGGCGAAATTCTAAGCGTGGATGAAGAACCCCTAGGAGTAGAATCTGAAGATGTAAATGATGCAGGTGATATCGAAGAAGAAAATGAATCTGACAATGTCGAAGCTAATGATGGAAAATCAGTAAGTGATGGCGACGGCGAAACCAATGATGATTAATAGATAATATTATCTATTTTTCATATTTTTTAAAAAATATAATTTTTTAATATACAAAAATAATATTATGTATATAATACAATTATCTGACAATTAATTATTTTATGATTAAATTTTGTAACTAATTTTTAAAATCACTTAGAGTTTTGTCTCACTTTTGTTATTAACCTCAATGCAATATCTTATTCATGCAAAAACAAATTACTCCAAATCATTTGGAATGGCAATCTACACCATCAGAAAATCTGGTTTCTAGTTTTCCAGAAAGAAGTAGACAAGAAATTAGTCAACAGAGCATACAAACAAATGAATCTGTTTCAATAGTAGAGAAAATATTCAGAGAAAAAATATCTAGATCTATCTATCCTGACTTTAGATATTCTTGCCATTATTGTGGAACATTGGATGTTTTTATCAAAGTAACAAAATCAACAGGAACCATAGAAATAGATTGTCTTGACTGCAAGAAAGTTTGGATAGACAATGTAAATGGAGTAAATACATCATGTCTTTGCTAACAAACAACAAATTTCTCTCATGTGATTTGCTTTGCTCTAGATTGATACAAAATTCTGAAGTATTGTTCTCAGGATTTGTAAATAATCAAGGAAGAATGGTAACATGTGGAAAATACAATTCTCTAAATTTCCATGATGAAAAAAGTCTTGAGATGTTTGTTATGGAAATTGCTCTTGATTTTTCCATGAAAAATGAATTCAATTATCTATTAGGAACAGTCGAGTATGCAGTAACCAAGAGAAAAAACACCAATATTGTATGTATTCCTATGGATGAGTTAATCTTGGTGATAATTGCAGATAACAACATCAGTGTAGAGGGAGTTGTGAAAAAAGTCTATCACACTCTATCTAAATTTACAAAAGTACAGGTAGGACTACATGAACTTATATGATAAAATCTGCATTCAATGCGTAAAATGTAGTGAGTTCATAGGAGAAGCTGATTGTGATGCAAAAATAACTATGGCTGTATGTGGAAAATGTGGTAAAACATTAGAAATATAGTGAAGTTTACTAATCGGTATCTTTTTTTCTTTTTATTTTTTGTTTGGCGTATGCACGTCGAACATATTCAGCACCAACAATCAGAAAGATTAATCCTATCAAGAATGGTATGACTTCAAAAACAGAAATGATGATTTCATTTTGTACTTTAGAAAATACAGACTTGTCGTAAAAACTATCAAAAAATAAAAGAAGACTAATCATATTTGCCACAAACAAAAAGAATGATTTTACAAGATAGTTTATTCCATTTTGAATATATTTTCCTTTAATATCTAATTCTCTAATACTATCTTCCAACTTCTTTTTGATCACTATGTTTTGTTCACTAATCACTCTAAGATCCTCATCATCTCTCTGTCTCTCTAACTGACTCCTTCCAGAAATTAACAAGGATGCAGAAGCCAAAGACAATCCTGCAAGAGTTCCAAGTAATGACACTTCTATTAGAGAATCAATTTTCTCAATGTCTGTCAAAACAAAATTCAGTGTGGAGTCTGTTTGAGCCCATGCTGAAGTAAAACCAATTAAAAGTAAACCTGAAAAATAGTACCATTTCATATTTATCTCAAATTGTTGATCAAGTTATCACCTATATCTTTTTCATAAAGACTAGATTGTCTGATTCAATCTACATTTCTTTGTATGAGATTTCATTCTTAGCTAGATTTTCCATTAATTTCTTTTTTGATTTATAGAATTTTTCTTTTTTTGGTTCATTATTTTACAAAATACCTTTATTTTCCAACATATTCAATATTGCTCAAGATTTTCTCTTTTCTTAAAACGGCAAATATCATTATATTCTACTGGTTTAAGATATGCATCAAAATAAGATGTTGCTTAACATTGTTAATCGAAAGTTAATAGCATCCATAAACAAACTAGTATATGGTTAATTCAACCCACCTGATTTCAGAAAAGATTGAAACAATTGAGAGTGACAATAAAAATCGAGAAATTTCCATATGCGAAATAATGAAAAACAATACATTCGAGATAATCCAGAAACTAGAAGTAGAAATTCCCATTATTTTTCAAAATTATTCAGATCTGTATTCCCGATATCTTCATTCAATACAAGATCTGTTTGGAGTTTGTCATCTAGCAGAAAAGCAATATTTTGACAAAATACACGTTGATCAGAAAGTCTTGAAATCCTTTGATGACCATTGTAAATTCATGACAAATATTACTGAATCACAAATTGCTTCATCTACAGATTTTCTAAAATCCTATGTCCAGTTTAGATTATCCATTATTGATTCTTGGGATGAATATACTCATATTGCAATGAATACATACGCCAAAATGCTATCTCAATTTATTCAAGAATAAAAGTCATTTCTAGCTGTAACTATTTAATTTAGATTTACCTAGTCTTTCTTAGAATAACCTGCATTAGTACTTCTTTTGTATATTCTATTCCATGTTCTTCATAAGTATGCTTACCAAACTGAGATATTACTGAATCAGCTTCTCCCTCAGATATAAATTCACATTCAAAACCATAATCTACACAACAAAGTTTTATTGTCATGTTAAATTCCTGTAAGTACTTACATTTTTTTGCTTCATCATTTCTGATACTCTTTTTCACGTTTTGGTTTTGAGTGAGCTTTAATCATGTGTTTTTTTGTTCTTCCAGCATTAGTAAATTCCATCTTACAAATATTACATTTATTTGTAAATTGAGGATTTTTTCTAAACACATTTTTTAAACTAGGCACACCTATTCTCTTTGAAATTGATATTTTAGGTTCCATATAATATCAAAAAAATATTCGTATTAAAACATCCCTTAACATTGTTAACTTGAACTCTATATCGTGAACTTGTTTAATGTAAACAAGAATGCAGAAGCATATCTAGGAAAAACATCATCTGTATTGGGCAGAAAATGAAAACTAGGTGATTTACAGATTCATAAATTCTGTAGTTTTTCCTTGGAGTAGATATGCTTGCTTCTGCATTGTTTTGTATTGTTGATTTTAGTATTTACGGAATGCTTAACATTGTTAATTGTTGAAAAATATTAGTAAAATATCACTATTTCTTCTAGATCTTGTCATGAGAAGAATCTTATAGATTAATTAGATGTATAATTAAAAAAAACTATGGCTGGAAAAAGTTACCGAGATAAAATTTTCATCATTAAAGATATAATTACTCTTCTTACTGAATATGGTCAGCTAAATCAAACAGCACTTATCAGCTATAGTGGTCTAAATCTAAAAAAACATAAACATATTCTTGATACTCTAGAATCAAGAGGATTTATCTCAAAATTAATTTCAGAAAATGACAAACGCCTAGTTACAATTTACAAAGCTACACAAAAAGGAGTTGAGTTTTGTCAAACAATAATAACACCATATGAAGAACTATTTCCTAGAAGAACTGACTTAAATCAGAATAACTAGAAATCTTGATCTTCATCTAGCTTGAACTCTGAAGATATTTGATTGTCTATCTGATCTTTTCTTTGAGTATATCTAGAATATTTTTTGTTCCAAGATTTGAGCATTAAATATTGGCGTATGCCTAACACAAACCAGGATATTGAAATTACAATCATTATGACTAATGACAGAGCAAGAAAGATTCCAAACTCATCATATTCATCCAGTATGAAAAAAAAGTGTGGATGAAGAATCAGGTATGCTGAAAGGCCTATTGCCAATGGTGTTAAAATCAATGCAGATATTGATATTCCTAAAAGAGTTTTTCTTATCTGATTTATTTTTTCAATAAATCCATCTATTACTTCAATTATGCTAAAGCGAGATTGGGAGTTGGAATTTTCTATATTTGGCATGTTTATCCTATTTTAATAAAAATTAAAGTCATTTTACTATAAAAGTTCCGCTTATTTCAGGATGTAGTGTACAATGAAACGTAAATTCACCTGTCTTGTCGGCAATAAATGTAATTGATTGGGTTTCAAAATAACCCAAGTCCTTTGTGTGAACATTAAATTCATCCATGTTCAAATTATGTTTCTGATGGTCTTCGTTGATCATGTGAAAAGAAATCAACTCACCACGACTTACTGTTACTATTGGTTTTAGAGTAGGGCTGAAGCTCTTTTTTCCACCTTTTGTTGAAGATAATACAAACGTAGGACCGTGTTGTGTTGGTAGTGATTTTACATAAAAATTTGCTGGTGCTCCAAACACAGGAGATGAACCATTTACAGGAATCATGGAATTGACGACATAATATCCCCCAACTGAACAAATAACAATAATGCCTATGATTGTAAATATTGTATTTCTTCCTAATTTAGTCTGGTGCTTTTGTTTTCCCAATTCATTGTATGATGCTTGTACCTATTTAGATAATGATGAACAAAGTTAAGTATGTTATAAAAATAAGAAAAACAATAAATTATTGAGAATACATGCATTGCAATCAATTATCTCAAACTATCTATTCATTCTATAATTTAAAAAACCATGGACAAATTTATCCTAATTCTTTTATAATTATATTGTGAAAAAACTATCAATACCAAAATATATTATGTGGTAAAAAATGACTAACACACAAAAACTTCTAATTGGAGCAGTAATAGTTCTTGGAATACTTGTGGCAATAACTCTTCCACCCTCTATAGAGTTTTATTTTGAAAAGAAAAATCAATTAGATACAACTGCAATAGATCTCAAATATACAACTTCTGAGAGTAAAGCTGATGAAACAGTAAAGGAAATCACAACAAATGACAATTCTCAGCATGACCAAAGCAATACAAATCTAAGTAGAATTTATCAAAACTTGGAAAATTCTGTTGTACAAATAACCAGTACTGTTACAGAAACAAGATCAAATATCATCATCAATGGTAATCCGTTGGAGCAGCAATCATCCAGGCTGGGTTCTGGATTTGTGTATGATAGTGAGGGTCATATTATTACAAATAATCATGTTGTTTCAGGTGTGACTAATGTTGATGTTGCTTTATCAAACGGCGACACTTTTAATGCTAAAGTAATTGGTACTGATGAATTTAATGACATTGCAGTATTGCAGATAACTGATGATTATTCTAATGAACCAATAAATGCAATATCATTTGCTGATTCATCTCAAGTCAATGTTGGTGATCAAGTGATTGCCATTGGAAATCCGTTTGGACTAAGTAATACCATGACAACAGGCATAGTAAGTCAAATTGGAAGACTACTTCCAAATAAAGATCTTGGATTTTCTATTCCAAATATCATCCAAACTGATGCAGCAATCAATCCAGGAAATTCAGGCGGGCCACTATTAGATAACAGTGGAAATTTAATTGGAATGAACACTGCAATTGAATCTAAAGTAGGAGAATTTGCGGGTGTTGGTTTTGCTGTTCCATCAAATACCATTAAAAAAGTTGTACTCGCCTTAATTGACAAAGGAAAATATGATCACCCATGGTTAGGAATTTCTGGAACTACACTCTCACCAAAATTAGCAGAAAAATTGAATCTACCACAGAATTTTAGAGGTGCTCTAATCAATGGAGTTGTAAAAGATGGACCTGCAGATAAGGCTGGAATCAAAGATGCATTGTATACTGTAGACAGAGAAATAGCAAGTGCAGATATAGTAATTTCAATTGATAATACGCCAGTTAAAAGAATAGATGACATTATTGCATATGTATCAGAAAATAAATCTGTTGGAGATAATGTTTCTCTTCAGGTCTATAGAGATGGTAATGTAATTGATATTGACATTAATCTTGGTAAACGAGCAACAAACAGTGAATAATTTTACATTAATTACAAATTATTTTAGTTTGTCTTCGTGTTATAGTTGTAAAATACCAGGTTCAATTCTTAAAGGACTTGAACCATTTTTGGGCAAAAAATAATTTCAATATCTAAAACAAATTGGGCCCGCCCCCTTAATTGGGTACAAAAATGGGCCCACAGGGATTTGAACCCTGGATTTTCGCCGTGTAAGGGCGACGTCATAACCGATCTGGACCATGAGCCCAGAAACATTCCTTGATGAAAACCATTTAAACTTTGAGAAAGGGACAATCTAGAAATTTGATCATAATTTTGTACAAGTATGGTTGATTTAGATTTTTTTTCTAGTCCAATAGGATTAGGTCATGTAACAAGAGATATAGCTATTGCAAATAATTTTGAAAACATATCAGCAAAATTTGTAACAGGAAGGGGAGCTGCAAAAATTCTAAAAGATTTAGATTTTAAAGTTGAAGATGTATACATTCCTCCACAATTTATTGTAGAAAACGGAATGCTAAAGAATTCAACAAGATGGCTCTGGAACTATTATCAATATTATAAAAGATGTAAAAAAATTGCTAAAAAGATTATCGAGGTAGATAATCCAAGATTAGTGATTAGTGATGAAGATTTTGCTTCACTTACTGTTGCTCAAAATAAAAAAATACCTACTATTTTAATTACAGATGTTGTACAAACTAATTTCGTAAATGGAATAACATCATTTATTGAAAAAAAGATGAATAAATCAATGCAAGAGATAATGAAAAAATGCGAAACTGTAATTATTCCAGAAAATGGTCCTGATGAAGGAAATATTAAAAGAGTGGGACCCATTGTAAGACAGATAAATTATTCTAGAGAAGAACTAAGAAAAAAATTCTCTTTTGATAAAAAAACTATAGTTATTTCAGTAGGAGGAACAGATGCAGGACTGTTTCTAATTGAAAAAGCACTAGAATCCATACAAAAAATAAATCAGGATCTAAGTATAATAGTTGTTTCAGGTCCATCTTTGAGCAAAAAATTTGGAGATTCTATAAGAAATTTGGGATTTGTAAATAATCTTCATGAGATGATTTTTGCAGCTGATGTTACAGTATCTCTTGCAGGCAAATCAACTATTGATGAGGCCAAAGCATATGGAACACCTGGGATTTTTATTCCAATAAAGGGGCATTTTGAGCAAGAAGGCAATGCTAAAGAAGAAGGGTTTGTTTTTGAGGATATCAACAAATTAGATAAATTAATCTTAGAAAAACTAGAGCAAAAACGAAATCCCTTGGAAACTAGAGGAGCAATTAACGCATACAATATAATCAAAAAGTTGATTTGACAAAATTTGATCCAATCCTTAATAGATAGCCAATTAATTTTGGTAAGGTACTATGAAGTTAGTTGTGGCCAAGTTTGGTGGAAGTGCAATTGGTATTGATGGTGTTTCGATTCCACTAGTAATTGATAGAATTAATGATTTAAAGAAAGATTCCAAGATTATTGCAGTTTTCTCAGCACCGCTTACAATTCAAAATGGAAAAAAATGCTCACTTACAGATGTAATTTTAGAACAAGGAAGAAATGTAGAAAAAGGAACCAAAGCAACTTTGGAGACAGTAAAATCATGCTATCAAAAAATTCTGGAGCTAGTAAATTCAGAAAATAAAGAAGATTGTCAAAAAACCATAAACTTGTTCTTAGAAAAGGCTGAAAAGGCACTGGATGAGGCCCTTGAGAAAAAAGAATTTGCCGAAGAGATACGTTCACGAGCATTAGCTTTTTCAGGAGAAATTTTGATGTCACATGTGATGAATTACGTTCTAAAAAGTAATGGAATAAAGACAGATGCAGTAAATTATGATGATTGGCCAATAATTACAGATAATAACATAGAATCAACAAATTTTCTTGCAGCAAAATCCAGAGAAAATTTGGATAAAACAGCTAAACTAGTTGAAGAAAATGAGGTAGTTACAATAGGTGGTTTTATAGGCAAAACCCTAGATGGCATTACTACTACGTATGAGCGAGGAGGTTCTGATAGAACTGCAGCTAATTTGGGGATATTATTTCATAAAAAATATGATACCAGAATAGACTTTGAAAAAGACAGCTCGGTAGTATCAGCTGATCCAAAAATTGTTGAATCAGGACTGACTGAGGTGGATCAATTATCATACAATGAAGCAAGATTAGCAGGAATGTTTGGAATGAAGATTTTGGATCCAATTGCAATAAAGGAGATTGTTGAAAATGGAGTCGATATGCCAATTATTGTCACAAATATGAAAGATCCATCAAAAACCACTATAATCAAGAGAGTTCCAGATAGCAAAAATGATCATCCAATTAAGATAGTTACTGGAAAAGAAAATTGTGCAATTTTTAAAATTGAGACAAACTCGGCGCAAAAATTGCTAGTATCACTAGAAAAAGACAAGCGATATAGTGAATATGTGATATTATCTCCATTTACAAAAGATGGAGTGGAGTTTTCAAGAATATTATTTTTAGATGGAGATTATGTCAAAAGAAATGAAAAATATTTTCTTGGATTTGATCCGCTTGCATCAATTACATACAATCGGGGAGTAATTACATTAATTGGCGATGAGATGTGGAGAGTACAACAAGTAGCATCAAGGACTAGTGCAAAGATTGGTGAAGCTGGACTAAACATTTTGAATATGGATGCGCAAGAAGAGACTTCAAGAATAATTATTGTAGTTGAAGATTCTAAAGATAACATTAGAAAAGCAATAAATGCAATTCATAAAGAAAAATCTAAGATTAATTTTATTTAAGTGAAAGTGGCGTTACGGGTTTTCACCTGTAGCGCCATTAAGGGTTTGTTCATGGACCGTTATCTAGACTTAGTCCGGCGTTACCCAAAAACACGCGTTAAGCATAGTTGGATTTTCTAGTATATAGAGCTGATCTATATAGAGATCAGATATGCTCAGATACATACCACAAAATCATGCCTACACCAATTATTGCATACCACTTGAAGTTTTTCTTGTTTAGAAAAATATTAGCTGAGGCTAGCTCATCTTGATTAGCTAGTCTGATTTTTCTCATTTCAAAGGCCTGACCAACCAGACCAGATATCAAAAGGACAATTGCTGTAAAACCCAAAACCCATTCCATGCTAAAAAACATGCTTTATCAAATATGTAGTTTTCAGATTTGTCATATCTATTCTAAAGATAATTCTTTAAATTAGTAGAGTATTTTCCCTCTCCTATGAAAGAAATAGGCAAAATTTGGATGAATGGAAAATTAGTTCCATTCAAAGATGCCAAAGTACATGTACTTACTCATGCATTGCATTATTCAACATCAGTTTTTGAGGGGATTAGATGTTATGATACACCTAATGGCTCAGCGATTTTCAGACTTGCAGAACATGTTGATAGACTCTTCAATTCAGCAAAACTGTATTCAATGAAAATGCAATTTTCTAAAAAAGAAATAATAGATGCAATTATTAAAACTGTAAAGGCTAGCGGATTAAAAGAATGCTACATTAGACCACTGGCATACTATGGTTATGGTACAATGGGTCTTACACCAACTCCAAACAAAGTTGATGTATCAATTGCATGTTGGGAGTGGAGTATGGGAGAAGGAAAAGCAGGAAAATTCTCGGGTGCAAAATGTAAGGTTTCTAGTTGGATAAAGATAGATTCTAGATCGCAACCAATGAAAGCAAAAGCAGCATCAAACTATGCAAATGCCGCATTAGCAAGAGTAGAAGCACTTGAAAATGGATATGATGAGGCAATAATGCTAAATTTGCATGGAAAAATTTCAGAAGGCAGTGCAGAAAATATTTTTGTCATAAAAGATGACATTATTCAAACGCCTCCACTTTCAGCAGGAGGACTAGAAGGAATTACAAGAGACAGTGTAATTCAAATCATTGAAGAAAATGGGGGATTTGTAATAGAAAGAGATCTTGAAAGAGATGACTTGTATTGTGCTGATGAGATATTTATGACAGGAACAGCTGCAGAGGTAAAATCAGTTACACAAATTGATAAAGTGATAATAGGAAATGCAAAAATGGGAAAAATTACAAAAGCATTGCAAAAATCATTTTCAGATGTTACAATGGGAAAAGATGAAAGATTCTTGCCATGGTTGACTTTTATCTAATTTTCCACGAAGTTTTTTACCCACAAATACAGTAATACAAGCATGGAATATTGTGCAACTGGAAATACACAAGAGATTTGCTGGTTTTGTAGAAAAGGCCGCCATGAGGATTGTATGAAAGAGATCCCAATGGATAGTAAATCAGATGGTCCTCATGATTGTACATTTGACACAAAACTTGTTCCCTGCAAGTGCCAACATTAAACAATTAATATCAAATACAAGACATATGAAAATATTTTATGAATTACGATAAGGAGTTTTGGGATAAATATGCAAATGAAAATGAATCTAAATTCAATGAGGAATTTGCAAAATTTGTCAGGGATTTGGCCGTTTCATTACGTTGTACAAGCGTACTAGAAATAGGATGTGGTACTGGAATTGATTTGAGGCTGTTTCCAGAAACATTTGAGGTTCATGGTGTGGATTTAAATGACACAGCACTAAATATTGCAAAAGAAAAACTTTCCAAGTTTGATTTTCAAAAATCTTCAATTACAGATTTGTCTTTTGAGGATTCATCAATCGATTTTGTTTTTACTCATCAGCTTTTGAATTATCTTGAAGATGATGTTTTAGAAAAAGGTATTTCTGAAATGTATAGAGTTGCAGGAAAATACATTATGAATTGTGAGAAATATGACGAAGGGGAAAAACAAATCAATGATAATTCAAAATTCCGAAATATGCAAAAAAGATGGCTAGGATATAAAGTAAAAATTGTAAGTAATGTAGATATGCATGAAGAGATAGAACCAGATAAAAGTAGATTTACTCTATTAAGAAAACTTTAGAAAAACAGTTTCGTTATGAAATGAATTTGGAAGATAATCATTTAGGTGTTTTTGGTAATTGGACTATGAATGTAGTAGGATTATTTTTAACTGATATTTTTCCATTGTGCTGTTCTATGATATTTTTGCAGCTTGCTAGACCTAAGCCAGTTCCTTTTTGCTTGGTAGTAAAGAGTGGTTCAAATATTTGATCTATGAATTCTTCTGGAATACCTGTACCAGAATCTATAAAGTCAATAATAGCATCATTATTGTTTGATTTTATTATAATTTCAATGGTACCTCCTTGAGGTATTTCTTGAATTGCGTTTACAATAAGATTGGTAAAAACTATGTCCATTTTTACTGAATCACAATTAGCAATAACGTCTGAATCAGAAATGGTGATTTTGACATCATGTGGGACATTAATCCGATCAATTGAAGATAGAATTATTGATTTAAGAGACATTGAAGTTAACTGTAGTGGTGAATTTCGAACATAACCTAATACATCGTCTACTTGATGAGAGATTCTCCCAATGCTTTTCTCTATTAGTTCAAGTCTTTTAGTAATGATATCATCAGAGATTTTTGCGTCTGGTGGGTGTTGTTTTATCAGATCAAGAGATATTTTCATGACAGATAGCGGATTTCTCAAGTCATGAGCTAAACGTCCAGCTAATTCTCCTATTGCTGAAAGTCTTTCTGCTTTGAGTACCGCTTGTGTTTTTTCCTTAACTAGATATTCCAGATTATTTCTTTGTTCTTCAAGTTCATTTGTTCTTATTTTAACAAATTGTGTTAGATTTTTGTTAATTACAAGAATTATTATAATAAATACTACAAGCATAGATACAACTCCAAGTATAAGATTTCTAACAGAAAGTTCTTTGTCAGAATTAAAGTAAGTTACACTAATCAAAGAAATGATGACAACCATAGAAAATATTATCAGTGTAAGTGGAATACCGAACTTGGTGATTGTTTCAAATTTGATATTCTCACTGAAAAATATTTCTTGATTTTTATCAGTAGAATTATTTACTAGTTTTAAGCGACTATACAAAGAAAATATTAGTAAAATAAAACTATACAGATACATCAAATCTACTGGATGTCCAGTATAGTAAGATCCATCTAGTTCTGAAAAAAGATAGAATGTATCAGATGTACTGTAAACTAAAAACCCAAATAACAATAACATCCAAGAATAGCTTATTCCTCTTTTTGCCAGAAACAGAATACCAATTATGGCAGGAGCTAATTGGAATGAAGACAGTACTGGATATGAGAGTGCAATTGATTTAGAAATTGGATCTATTCCTCCTTCTGATTCTTCTAAGGTATTAGAATATGCCAATATTGATGGAATTAAAAACACAAACGACAACACAAATGAAAATAACCAAATTTTTTTGTGGATTACTTTTCTAATAGGTTTTAGAGAAATTAAAAGAAATACAATAAAGAAAGGATATGCTCCAATATAGAAGATATCGGCTATTGATGGAAATGGGTCTATATCATAGACGTAGGTGTATACTGCAAAAATTTGCTCAGCTATAAACCAAAACAAAGCCCCTATTGTAAAAAATAAAAATGCTTTTGACTGAAAGTGTTTTTGTTTGTATAATTTGATTGTAAGAATAGTTGAGAATGCAAACAATAGTCCGGGAATAAATAGATATGTTGAAAAATAAATCCATCCGAATTGTGAATCGTCCAAAAATAGTCTTGTCTGATAAACTAGAGTTATTGCTACTAGAGAGACTATTAAAAAAATGATAGAATTATGTTCTTTTTTAATTAGGTTTTGCTTGTTTACTGAATTATCCATGAATACAACCTCTTAATTTCACATATTTTAAAGTAATAATACGATAATATGTTTTTGTAAAATTTTGCGTTCAATGTTGGTAATCATTATAGAAAAGTAGTTAATTACCAAAATGTATTAAATTACACAAACTAAGGTTTTAATAATATCTTAATATTATCATATTTTGAGTATGATAAAAACAATTCTAGTTGTAGAAGATGACATAGAATTGTTAGATTTGTATGCGGAGATATTACAAGTGAATGGATATAATGTTCAAACAGCTATAAACGGTGAAGAAGCAGTATCAAAATACAGGCAAATACATCCAGACTTGGTGGTGATGGATGGTGATATGCCAAAACTTGATGGATATGAGGCATTTTCTCAAATCATAGAAATAGACAAAAATGCAAAAGTGGTAATAATTACAGGTTATTCCGAATTTGAGCTAAAAAATAAAAGAGCCCTAGAGCAAGGACTAATTTCTGTTATTTCAAAACCAATTGGAATAGACACGCTATTAGATTTGGCAAAGAAATATTTAGATGTAAAAAAATTTAGAAAAATAAGATCCAGTTTCTAATCCAAATTTAGAAAGATCTATAAGCTAATACAATAACAAACATTTTGATTATGACAAATAATTCTTGGTGGGAAGGATTACCAGAAGAGATTGAATCTGATTTAGAAATTTTGTCAGATTTGAAAAATCAAAAATGATTTTAAACTATTTTCAAGTTGCAATTTAACAAAAAAGCGGGTCTAGTGGGATTTGGACCCACGACAACCGGATTAAGAGTCCGGTGCGCTACCTGGCTGCGCCATAGACCCATAAAAATAGCAAATCCTAGAGTTGTTATTAATCTTAAGATTGTAAAAGAAATGAAAATTTAGTTTTGAGCTTTTGCTTCAATTTCAGCATACTTTTCAAGAATTGCTGTAAGTGCAGTTGAAACTGGAACATCGTTCATTTTTTTCTTTTCTGCAAGTAGTTTTTGGTATGCATCTAGTGTGATGTATACTGGAATTGAACCGTTTCCTTCAAGTAATCCTCTGACATTATACAGTGCAGTTTCCATTCCTCTTTCAGCAGATTTTGCGAATTTTGCTTTATCCAAAATTGCTCCTAATGGACCAAATGGCATGACATAATCTACTGACATGGTTACTCTTGTTAAATTATCACCCAATGATTTGAATTCGTTGGTAATTTTCCAGTGTTTAAATGGACCCTGAATCTGTTTTGCAGAAATTCTTTCATTTTTGACAAACTCAGTTGTTTCACAATCCCATTCTAATCGTTTACCACTAAAGTCACCGATTATTCTAAATGTTGTTCCAACACCCATTCCTTCTTTGATATCCATAGGAATTACTGTCATGCCTACTGTATCATTTTTTATTTGATCAGAGACGTGTTCTGGTCTTGCAAAATAAGTAAATACATTTTCTATAGGTGTTTTAATATCGATTGATTTTGTTACGATAGTCAACGTTTCAGTCTCTTGCCAATAAGGATTTAAAGGTTTTGAAGATTTTCTGATGGAAATGGATTAACACTATATTCATGCGAAGATTTCATATTCATAATGATAAAATTACGATCAGTTGGTATAATGTTTATTTTAATATCAACTATGGTTCCTTTATTTTCTAATGCATATGCACATTCAATGTTTAATTCTGCTGAAGAATTTCTTGGAGGATACAGAGTTCAGGTTGCAACGTTGCCAGAATTTCCACAGATAGGAGAAAAATCACAGATTCTATTTAGAGTTGGAGATAGTGACTTTAATGAAGTCGATAATTTTACAATGGGTGTTAGGTTTTTTTACAATGATCAACAAATTGATGCAATCAATCCAGAATCACATAAAGGCGGTCATTACGAGATGGACTATGTCTGGAAAAAACCAGGAAATCATGTTGTTAAAGTAGATCTATACGATATGGGCGGTAAACCAGGAATTCTAACTTATACATTTAACATGGGTACTCAAAGTCCATTTGGATATGTTTTCATCATGTCAATTACAATAGGAGCTATTACATTGGGAATAGTTGTAGCATATATTTATCTGCCAAAGATATTACATTTCAAAGTTAAATCTTAGATTCAATTGGTTTTTTTGCAATTCTAAATGCAAACAATGCAGTTAGTAAAACCATTGAAAACAATAGGATTCCAACTCCCAAGTGAATTGCGACAAGTACAGCATGTAGTTTTAGATCAATTACCAATGCACCAAGAGTAATTTGTGTAACTACAAGTGTTGCTGCAAAAATACTTGTGAATTTAATTTTTCTGCCAGCATTTTTGTTAATCCAACTACCTATTGTAGTAGCAATTACAAGAGCGCCAGTAGTGGCAGCAATTAATCTATGAGTCCATTCAATGAAATACTTTTCATTAGGTAACACACCATTTGGACAAAGTGGCCATTCAGGACATGTCAAACCAAGTCCAGCTGAGGAAACATATCCTCCTATGAACATCAAAGAATACAAAACAATCAGAGTTGCTAATGCAAGATATTGTAGTGCCAAACTATTCTACTATGAATGAACCTTGCATTCCTTGCAATGCATGTCCTGGAACGGTACAAATGTAGTAGTAAGTTCCCGGAGCACCTGCAGTAAAGGTGACACTTCCACTTTCACTTGGTTTTAGTGGGTTTGATGCAGTTGCAATAGCAGAATTCCAAAGTATACTATTGAAATTTTCAGGATCTGAGACAATACCTAATGCATGAAATGATTTACCTGCATTTACTGCAGAAAAAGTAATTTCGTCACCAGACTTTACACGAAATTCAGGATTGTGTCCTTCTTCACCAGGTAATGCATTAAATGCCAGAGTTCTAAAATCAGATGATTCTATAAAGTTTACACTGAAATCATGCTTAACTCCAGTTGGATCTGCTGCTTTTGGGGCTTCTCCTGCTTGTGCTGGACCAACAACAATCTCTCCAACCATTCCTTGATCTCTGTGACCTGGAACGGTACAAATGTAGTAATAGGTTCCTTCCTCAGATGGAATAAATTTTGACATTCCACTTTGACTTGGTTTTAATGGATTATTTGCACTTGCAACTTCAGTTCCTGGAATAATTCCAGCAAATCCTTCATCTGCTTTTGTTACACCAAATGCATGAAATGATTTACCAGCGTTTGCAACATTAAAGATAATTTCATCGCCTACATTTGCATTAATGACAGGATTATTTCCTTCTTCGCCAGGTAATGCATTAAATGCCAGAGTTCTAAAATCAGATGATTCTATAAAGTTTAAGGTTACTTCCATATGTTTTCCAGTTGCAACACCTGGTGCAAGTCCATGTTCAGGTTCACCTGCCATTTGAGCAACTACTGGAGCTTGAGTAGATGTCCAATAATCCCACATACTAAAGAAGATCACACCACCAACAATACAAATGCCTAGCATTATTGCCATCATTTTTCCAGTTCTTGCTGGAGTTGTTCTATAAATTTCTTGGTTGTGTTGATTCATTTCATATTTCTCCTAATGATGCGGATTCTTTGCTTCAAAAGGATAATAGTATTTGCCACCTAGATTGAATGGATCGTCGGTGTCTGCTAATTTTCCTTTGCCAGAACTGTAAATCATGTTTATCAAAAATATCGCCATACTTACACCAATAAGCATAGCACCTACTGAAGCAATTTGATTCATAGTAATCCATTCTGGGATTGGGGGATAATCATAAACTCTTCTTGGCATTCCGTATAGACCAAGCACATGTTGTGTAAAGAATACTAAAACTGCTCCTACAAATGATAAGATAAAGTGAACTTGTCCCATTTTTTCATTATACATTCTTCCTGTTACATATGGGAATATGTAGTAAAGGAAACCTATCGAGCCAAATGCAATTGTTCCCATCACAAATAGGTGGAAGTGACCAACTACCCAATAACTGTCATGTGTTTGAAAGTCCAATGGCATTGCAGCATTTACAACACCGCCTGCTCCTGCTGAGAAAAATAATGCAATTCCTCCAACAGCCCACATCATTGGTGTTGCAAATTTGATTCTACCATTCCACATTGTTGCAATAAAGTTAAAGACATGCATTGCAGATGCAGGTACTGCAGCGAGGGTTCCGATCATGAATACAGTTTTTTCAGTAAATGACATTCCTGTAGCATACATGTGATGTGCCCAAGACGAGAAACTTACCATTGATAATAACACAAAAGCAAAGATTCCAGAGGTGTGACTAAAGATCGGTTTTCTTGAAAATCTTGGAATAATTTCATACATCATTCCGATTGCTGGAATGACCATTACATATACTTCAGGATGGAATGTAAACCAGAACAAGTGTTGGTATGCAATTGGATCACCACCCATTGCAGGATTAAAGAATCCACTTACACCAAGTCTGTCAGTAAGTAGCATCAAAAGTGCTGCTGCAAATGTAGGAATTGCAACTAGAATAATTAATGATGTTGTTAAAAAGGACCAAGCCAATAAGGGTACTTGACCCATTGACATGTCTGGATGTTTACATTTTAGAATTGTAACAATAAAGTTGATAGCTCCAAGTACTGATGAAATTCCCAAAATTTTTAGTCCAAATATCCACATGTCTGCGGCTGGACCTGGTGCACTGATAATAGAATATGGTGGTGTTGCATACCAAGTAAAGTCAGCAAAGCCCAACCAAATTAGTGCACCTGCCGGTGGAATCATCCAAAATGCTATTGCATTTAATTTTGGATATGCCATATCCTTGTATCTTACCATAATTGGTACAAGGTAATTACCAACTGCAGATGCAAATGGTAGAATAAATAAGAAAATTAATGTTGTTCCGTGTACAGTAAACATTCTATTAAATGTCATAGAGTCTGCAATTATTTGATATCCTCCATTTGCATTAGGAAAGAACAGTTCTACTCTAATTGCAAGAGCTAATGCACCACCCAGAAACAAGAATGCTATAGATGTTATGAGGTATAGTAATCCTACATCAGTATGATGTGTTGAAAACATTATTTGCCAAATTGGACGTGGCTTTTGTAATTCTAGAACCATTAGTAATTCTTCTCACTTGAAAGTTTGGATAAAAGGGTTAGCATCAAGATGATGGATCCTCCACAATTAGTTTACCACGCATATTATAATGAATTAGTCCACAGTATTCTCTGCATTGAATGTCATGTTCGCCAGCGTCCGTTGGTGCAAACCATACTGTATTGATTCTTCCGGGTACTGCATCCATCAATACTACATAATCATGAATGTTAAATGAATGATTAACGTCCTTTGATGTTACTTCAAATTTGTATGCTTTACCCACTTTAACATGTAGTTCACCGATTTCTTTTGTGCCATCCTCATGTTCAAATGTCCAGAACCATTGTTGTCCTGTTACTTTGATAACTTCGGCATCTGCTGGAACGTGTTCAACTAGTCTTTCGGCATTCCATGCTTCTGCGCCTACCCAAACCATTAAAGCTATTACAACGCCAACATAAACCCATTCAGGCCAGTTAGAATGATGTCCCATTTTACCATACTCCTTCCTTTTCATAGGGAGTTGGAGTAGCCTTTGGATTAGATTCTCTGAATCTCCAACATAACCAAATTATAGTTCCAGATACTACTGCGCCAACGGTAAATGCTACAGTCATCATTCTATAAAATAAATTCCAAATTATTACTCTACGATCAAGATATCCTCCAGGTTCATCACCTGCAGCAAAGACATAGTCTGCTGCTGGAATGATTACTAAAATTGCCAATACTAAGAATAGACTAAGTATACTCTTCATTAGCGATTGACAGACGTGACCTGTGATTTCTATTTAAGGGTTTTCAAGATTACTATCTACCAGTCTTGATTGAAACGCGATGGATCCATTACATTAAGTCCAGAAATTGAAAATTTACGTTTGTATTCTCTAAAGATGTTCAGAGATGCATTTGCAATAATTAATTCAAATAGATTTGTCGGGGTAAGATCTACTACAGTGGATAGCATTGCTTTGATTGGGTCCATGTGAGTTACAAGTACAACGTTTTGATCAGGATGCTTTTCAATGACATGATCTACAATGCCTAGTATACGTTTTTTTACTTCTGAGAAAGTCTCAACACCGTTATGAGCAATTTCTAATTCGCCATTATAGAATTTCATAAAAACATTACCATGACTGTTAAAGATTTCATCGTATGGCACACCAGTAAATTTTCCCATGTCAAGTTCAATTAGCC